>CAMPCJ010000046.1 GCA_946645685.1 uncultured Clostridia bacterium
GCGCCAAGGTGCCCTTCATCGCCATGATCGCCGGCGCCATCTTCGGCGGCAGCGCCTGGGTGGCTACTTCCGCTTACTTTGTAGGTATGGCGGCGATCATCATTTCCGGTATCATGCTGAAAAAGACGAAAATGTTCGCCGGCGAGCCCGCTCCCTTCGTGATGGAGCTGCCCGCTTACCATATGCCCACCCTGGGCAACGTTCTCCGCTCCATGTGGGAACGTGGCTGGTCCTTCATCAAGAAGGCGGGCACCATCATCCTTCTCTCCACCATCGTGGTCTGGTTCACCACCTACTTCGGCTGGGTGGACGGCAGCTTCACCATGCTGGAGGAAGATCAGATCGACGCGTCTATCCTGGCTAAGATCGGCGGCGCCGTCTCCTGGATCTTCGCGCCTCTCGGCTGGGGCAACTGGCAAGCCACCGTAGCTTCCGTCACCGGACTTGTGGCGAAGGAAAACATCGTTGGCACCATGGGTATCCTCTACGGCGGCGGCGAGCTTTCCGCCTGGGCGGCTCTGGCGGCGGCGTTCACCAAGGTCGCAGGTTACTCCTTCCTGGTATTCAACCTGCTCTGCGCTCCCTGCTTTGCCGCCATCGGCGCCATCAAGCGTGAAATGAACAGCGCCAAGTGGACCTGGTTTGCCATCGCTTATCAGTGCGGCTTCGCCTACGCCATCGCGCTGATGATCAATCAGTTCGGCGGCCTGTTCACCGGCAACGTGAACGTAATCGGTCTCATCGCCGCGATCCTCATTCTCGCCTTTATGATCTATATGCTCTTCATCAAGAAGTATAAAGACGAAGCCGATTATACCAAAAAGAAAGCCGTCGTGGGAAAGAAGTGATAAGATGAGCTGGCTCATCGAACACATAGGGACCATCATCATCCTTTTGACGCTTGCCGCGGTCGTTGGAGTCGCCGTTGCGATCCTGATCAAGGATAAAAAGGCGGGCAAAAGCAGCTGCGGAGGCAATTGCAGCCACTGCGCCATGGGTGGTTCCTGCCACAAAAAAGACTGAATAGTCCATAAAAAAAACAGACACCGATCTTCATCGGTGTCTGTTTTTTCGTCTTACTTTGCCCGAAGAGCGGTGAGCATCCGCAGGGCGGTGACCGGCGCCGCTTTTACACTTTATAATTGATTCCTGACCGCCAAATAGGACAGGGCCGCGTACACCGTCCAATACGTCAGGGACAAGAGGATCTTCACCAAAAGGGAATGCTTTTTGGAACGGAAGGTCGTGATCGTCGCCGGAATGGGAAAGATGAACATATACCCGAGGATCCAGTAGATGGTAGTATCTACGTCGCTTTTCTTCTTCGAAAGAGGCTTGGCGGGCATTCCCAATCCGGAGATATACCCGCAGGACGGGCAGACGCGGGTGTAGAAAGTGGCGTGGCAATGCGGGCAGCTTTTCGGCGCCTGATGGGCGTGGACGCCGCAGACGGGACACACCAGCCCCTCCCGGATGACCTCCCCACAGTTGGGACAGACGGGAGAAAACGCATTGCCGCCGCAGGAGGGGCAGGAAACGGTTTCCTCCGGTACTTCCGAATTGCAAAAAGAACAGATCTTCACGTTTTCACCTCCCTTTCCCCGCTTTCCGGTATTATAACATTCTCGGGGTACGCCGTCAATCCGTCTTCGACCGGTTTTGCTTGACGATGTACCCCGTTCGTGATATACTGGCGCTACTTGCTAAAAAAGGAGTGCTATCCTTGGATCTTTTGTTTTTCCTGAACAGCGCGCTTTACGGGGTGGGTCTCGCTATGGACGCCTTCTCCGTTTCCCTTGCCAACGGCTTGAATGAGCCCAAAATATCCGGCAAAAAAAGTGCGGGCATCGCAGGCGTCTTCGCCTTCTTTCAGTGCGTGATGCCGCTGATCGGATGGATCTGCGTGCGCACCGTTGCCGCGGCGTTCACCGCCTTCCAGTCGCTCATCCCCTGGATCGCTCTTGTCCTTTTGTTGTTTTTGGGCGGCAGAATGATCGCGGAGGGAATACATTATAAAGAAGGCGAGGAAAAGGTCGGCGTGGGTCTCGGCGCCTTGATCCTGCAGGGGATCGCCACGTCCATCGACGCCCTGAGCGTTGGCTTTACCATTTCCCACCTGGGCTTCGGCATGGCGCTCACGGAAGCGGTGATCATTGCCGCCGTCACCTTTGTGATCTGCATAGCGGGGGTGGCGCTGGGAAAACGCTTCGGCACCAAGCTCGCCGGGAAAGCCAATGTTTTAGGCGGCGTGATCCTCATCGCCATCGGCGTGGAGATCTTCGCCGCACACTTCCTTACATAAAAGAACACACCGGGCGGTGTGTTCTTTTTTTTACAGGTCATATTCTTGTTTTACAGGTCATATTCTTGCTGCAAAACGGCTTCCCCCGGAGCGGAAAAGCCCGAGATGCGCCGGGTGATCGCATCCACTTCCCGCAAAAACAGTTCTTTTTCTTCCGGATCCGAAAGGGTTTGATAGTGATCCCACACGGGGACGATCCGCATGGGCTCTTCCCCCTTTTCCACGATACAGAAAAGCGAATAGGCGCTTTTTACGATCTTTTTGTTTTCCACGTACAAATGGGCGACGGCGCCGTACTGAGGCAGGGTTTGCTTCTGGGAGTAGATGGTGTTGGACGACATGGACACGTTGCCGAGGGAGTAGAATACCGGGACCCCCGCTTCCCACGCGGCGCGCTGGGTGGTATGGGCGTGGGAGGCGATGACGGCGTCACACCCCATTTTTATCGCTTGATCTGTGATATACCGGCTAAAACGTCCCGGCTCGGTGTTGAACTGGCCGCCCATGTGGGGCAAAAAGAGGACGAGATCCGCCTGTTTTTTCCCCGACTCAACGTCCGCACGCAAGGCGGGAAGTTTTTCCGCCACCCACTCCTTGTGAAGATCGTCGTCCGCGTAAGGAACGGGAATGCCCATTTTCTTCCGGAGGGCGATCTTTTCCTCAAACGTTGTGGCGCGCCCCATTTCCGCTTCCAGGCGATGAATGGCTTCGATCAGTTCCGGCGGAGAGGGACGCTTCATCACGTTACCCGGGGTGAGGAGCAGGTTGATCTGATCCTCCGCCACGCCATCGGATCCGCCGGGTGTTCGAAATCCGTTGACGCCGTAAGTATAAGAGATGACGGCAAATGAAGTATCCCCTGCTTGCAGGATCAGGTTTCGATCCCTTTGACCGCCCTCGGCGTAAGTACCGGTGTGAGGCATCCCCAGTCGATCCAGAGTGGCAAGCGTGGCGTAAAATCCCTCGCCCCCCCGGTCCATGGCGTGATTGTTGGCGGTGGTCACGGCGTCGACGCCGATGCTTTGCAAAGCGCTCACCAGGGCGGCGGGCGCGTTGAAGGAGTAAATGGACTCAGAGTAGCGAAGATTTTCTCCCGCCACGGGCGTTTCCAGATTGGCGATCACCAGATCCGAGCCGCAAAGGATCTTTTTCAAGGGAAAAAAGACGGGACCATAGTCGAATCCCCCGTCTTTCTTCGCCTGCAACAGAAGAGACGGCTCGCTCATGACGTCGCCCAGAACAGATATCTTGATCATACGTACCTCCGACGTTTATCATACGGAACCATTATATCACTTTTTTCCGTATTTTCAAGTCGCAAGAGGGGGGGCGAGGCGTTTTTGTTTATTCTGAGATTTTTGCCCCCCGTTTCCGCCTTTATTTTCGGCATTTCGTTTCTTGACTTGTTTTTTTCGGCGGTTATAATAAAAGACAGAAAGGATCGTTCTTTGTGACTGACGGGATTCGTGGGATACCACGGGGGAGCAAGGAACGCAAAGAGCCGACCGTCTGGGCAAAGAGATCGTGGGATTTCTGTGCCCTTTTTGTTTTCAGGAGGAAAATATGAAAAAAGTCGGGATCGTAATGGGCAGCGACAGCGACCTGCCCGTGGCGCAGAAATGCGCGGAGCAACTGAAAAAGCTGGGCATTCCCTTTGAAGTCCACGTTTACTCCGCTCACCGCACGCCTCTGGAGGCGGCGGCTTTTGCGAGAGGAGCGGCGGAAAACGGCTTCGGCGTTCTCATCGGCATCGCCGGAATGGCGGCGCACCTGGCGGGAGCCCTCGCCGCCGGCACACTTTTACCCGTCATCGGGATCCCCTGCGGGGGCGGCGCCTTAGGCGGCGTTGACGCACTTCTTTCCACCGTACAAATGCCCACCGGTATTCCCGTGGCAACGGTGGCGATCGGAGGAGGCGCCAACGCCGCTTTTTTGTCAGCCGAGATCCTCGCCCTCACCGACAAGGCGCTGGCGGAGCGGTTGGCGAAGGCGCGGGAGGAAGCCGCCAAAACGGTTCTGGAAAAAGATAAACGGATCCACGAAGAGTTTGAGGTTCAATAAAGGAGGACGTATGGAAAAACGCGAACAGCTTTATGAAGGAAAAGCAAAAAAGGTTTTCGCAACGGACGATCCCGCTTTGGTGATCGTTTCCTATAAGGACGACGCCACGGCACTGGACGGGCTGAAGAAGGGCACCATCACGGGGAAAGGCGCGGTGAACAACCGTATGACCAACTACCTGATGCGCCTTTTGGAAAAAAACGGCGTCCCCACCCATTTCGTGGAGGAATTAAACGATCGGGAAACGGTGGTGAAAAAGGTCTCCATCGTACCGCTGGAGGTGATCGTGCGGAACGTTTCCGCCGGTTCCTTTGCCAAGCGGTACGGGGTGGAAGAGGGCATCGTATTCGACGAGCCCACCTTTGAGTTTTCCTATAAGAACGACGATCTCCACGACCCGCTGATCAACGACAGCCACGCCCTGGCTCTGAAGATCGCCACGAAGGAAGAGCTGGCGCTCATCCGTACCCTGGCACTGAAGGTGAATGAGATCTTAAAGGCGTATTTTCTCACCCTCGGCGTTCGCCTCATTGATTTTAAGCTGGAGTTCGGCAAGCTCCCCGACGGCTCTCTGGTGCTGGCGGACGAGATCTCTCCGGACACCTGCCGGTTCTGGGACGCCAAGACCGGGGAAAAGTTGGATAAAGATCGGTTCCGCCGGGATATGGGCGGCGTGGAAGACGCGTATCGGGAAATGATGTCACGGGTGTTCGGCGAATAAGTCAGGGAGGATCCATGGGCGGTTATTTCGGAGTAGCAAGCAAAACGGACGCGGTGCCTGACGTCTTTTTCGGCACGGACTATCATTCCCACCTGGGGACCCGTCGGGGCGGCGTTGCCGTGTACGACAGCAAGATCGGTCTTCAGCGGGAAATACACAATATCGAGAATTCCTCTTTTCGTTCCCGTTTTTCCGACATCTTTCAGGAAATGCGCGGAACGAGCGCCATCGGCTGTATCAGCGACTATGATCCCCAGCCTCTTCTGATCCGCTCCCACCACGGCTCTTACGCCATCTGCTTTGTCGGGGTGATCAACAATCAGAAGGAACTCATTGAGACCGCCCTTTCCGGCGGCTCCCACTTCGACGCCATGACCGGCGGCAACGTGAACTCAACGGAGCTGGTGGCTGCCCTCATCGACCAAAAGAAGGACTTTGTGGAAGGCATCCGCTTCGCCCAGGAGCAGATCCGGGGCACCGCTTCCATCCTGCTCTTAACGAGCGACGGCAAGATCATTGCCGCCCGGGACAAGGTGGGGCGGCTTCCCATCCTCATCGGAAAAGGGGAAACCGGATATTGCCTGACCTTTGAGTCCTTCGCCTATCAAAAGCTGGGATATGAGGACTATATGGAACTGGGCCCCGCTCAGATCGTGGAGATCACGCCGGAGGGCGTGAAAACGCTGGCGGAGCCGCAGGAGGAAATGCGGATCTGCTCCTTTCTCTGGTCCTATTACGGCTATTCCACTTCCACTTACGAAGGGGTAAACGTGGAAATGATGCGATACCGCAATGGCCATATTCTCGCCAAGCGGGATAAAAGGAAGGGCAACAACCGGGGCGTGGATTACGTGGGGGGCGTTCCCGATTCCGGCACGCCCCACGCCATCGGCTACTCCAATGAGAGCGGCATCCCTTTTGCCCGCGCCTTCATCAAGTACACGCCCACCTGGTCCCGCTCCTTTATGCCCACGGAGCAATCCCAGCGCAACCGGGTGGCGAAAATGAAACAGATCCCGGTACACGATCTGATCCGGGATAAGAATCTGCTCTTTGTGGACGACTCCATCGTGAGAGGCACGCAATTGCGGGAAACGGTGGAATTTCTCTATGAAAACGGCGCCAGGAGCGTTCATATGCGCTCCGCCTGTCCCCCCATTATGTACGGGTGCAAGTATTTGAATTTCTCCCGCGCCACAAGCGATATGGAACTGATCGCCCGGCGGGTGATCATGGAGCTGGAAGGAGAAGAGGGCTTTTCCCATTTGGACGAATACAGCGATTCCGACACCGAGCGGGGCAAGAAGCTCCGGGACACCATTTGCAGGGAGCTGCACCTGGCTTCCCTGGAATTCCAGACTCTGGAAGGGATCGTGGAAGCCATCGGGCTGCCGGAATGCAAGCTTTGCACCTATTGCTGGAACGGAAAGGAATGATCGGAAATGCACGAAACATCTCATTCTGAAAGCTACGCCGCCGCCGGGGTCGATATCCGAGCCGGATACAAGGCGGTGGAATTGATGAAGCAACACATCGCCCGCACGGAAAGTAGCGGCGTTTTCTCCGAGATTGGCGGCTTCGGCGGCTTGTTCAAGCCGGATCTTGCCGGCATGGAGAGCCCCGTTCTGGTAAGCGGAACGGACGGCGTGGGAACGAAGCTGAAGCTGGCGTTTTTGATGGATCGCCACGACACGGTGGGCATCGACTGTGTGGCTATGTGCGCAAACGACGTGATCTGCTGCGGCGCCAGACCCCTGTTCTTTCTGGATTACATCGCCTGCGGGAAAAACGTGCCGGAAAAGATCGCCGAGATCGTGAAGGGCGTGGCGGAAGGCTGTGTGCAGTCCGGCGCCGCGCTCATCGGCGGAGAAACGGCGGAAATGCCCGGCTTCTATCCCCCGGAGGAATACGATCTGGCGGGCTTTTGCGTTGGCATGGTGGATCAGAAAAAGATCATCGATCACAGCACCATGGCGCCCGGAGACGCGGTGATCGCGCTCCCCTCCTCCGGCGTACACTCCAACGGCTTTTCCCTGGTGCGGAAGGTCTTCGACGTGGAAAACGCCGATCTGACCTCTCCCAGACCGGAGTTGGGAGGCAAATCTTTGGGTGAAGCGCTTTTAACGCCCACCCGTATCTACGTCAAACCGGTGCTTGCCGTCCTGGAACAGGTTGCTGTAAAGGGCATTTCTCACATCACCGGCGGCGGTTTCTACGAAAACGTGCCCCGGTGCATCCCGGAGGGCCTTTGCGCCGTCATCGATGAATGCCGGATCCGCACCCTGCCCGTTTTCGATCTCATTGCCCGAGAAGGCGGGATCTCCAAGCGGGATATGTTCAACACCTTCAATATGGGCGTGGGGATGGTGATGATCGTGGCAAAGGCGGACGAGGAGAAAGCCCTTGCCATTCTGGAAAACAACGGCGTGAATGCCTATACCGTGGGAGTGGTGAAAGCCGGCGATGAAAAGATCGTCATTCAGTGAGGGTGAGACGATGAAGGATCAGGCAAGGATCGCCGTTCTGGTATCCGGCGGCGGCACCAACTTGGGCGCCATCCTGAAAGCACAGGACAAGGGGCAGATCCCTTCCGGCAAGGTGGCTCTGGTGGTCAGCGACCGGCAAGGCGCTTACGCGCTGGAACGGGCGAGGCGCCACGGCGTACCCGGCGTGGTGCTTTCCAAAAAGGAATTGGGCGGCGCGGGCTTTGAAAAGGCGCTCCTGGAGACACTTTCCCGGGAGAAGATCGACCTCATCGTGCTGGCAGGCTTTCTCACCATTCTCAGCGCTGATTTTACCAAGCGCTACCCGGAGCGGATCATCAACGTGCATCCCTCCCTCATTCCCTCCTTCTGCGGCGCGGGCTTCTACGGCTTAAAGGTCCACGAAGCGGCGTTGGCAAAGGGTGTGAAGGTGACGGGAGCCACCGTTCATTTTGTCAATGAGATCCCGGACGGCGGCAGGATCATTTTGCAGAAAGCGGTTGCCGTCCGGGAGGGAGATACCCCGGAAATCTTGCAAAAAAGAGTGATGCGGCTGGCGGAGTGGGTCATTTTGCCCCGCGCTGTGGAATTGGTCGCCAAACAACTTGTGGAAGAGAGGAAAAAGGTATGAACGTGTATCAAATCAACGATTTTTCCGCGCTGGTCAGCGGCAATCCCTACGTGGGGAGAGGCATCGTAGCCGGGACAAGCCCGGACGGCAGGGCGGTGAGCGCTTATTTCATCATGGGGCGCAGCGCCAACAGCCGGAACCGCGTTTTTTCCGTAAAGAACGGAGAGGTGTTCACGGAGCCCTTCGATCCGTCCAAGGTGCAGGATCCTTCCCTGATCATCTACGCCGCGCTCCGCAGCTATGAAAACGATCTGGTGTTCACCAACGGCGACCAGACGGATACGGTCATTCGCGGTCTCCAAGACGGCACCGACTTTTTCACGTCCCTGCAAACCCGCGATTTTGAGCCGGACGCGCCCAACTTTACCCCCCGCATCAGCGCCCGCATCCACTTTGCAAACGGCGCCTTTACCTACGATCTGTCCATTCTGAAAAGCGTGGACGAGCAGGGCGGCGCCACGGCGCGCTACGGCTTTTCCTATCCCGCCGTCCCGGGACTGGGGCACTTCATTCACACCTACGTGGGCGACGGCGATCCCCTTCCCTCCTTCCAGGGCGAACCGGAGCGGGTAAAGATCCCTGCTTCCATCGACGCCTTTACCGACGAGATCTGGGGCTCCCTGAATGCCGACAACCGCATTTCCCTTTACGTACGCTACACCGATCCCGCTACCGCCGCTTATGAAGAGCGCCTCATCAATCAAAACAAATAAGGAGTGAAGGACATGAAAGAATTTGAACTGAAATACGGCTGCAACCCCAATCAGAAGCCTGCGAAGATCTATATGAAAAACGGGAGCGATCTGCCCATCGAGATCCTCAGCGGCAAGCCCGGGTACATCAACTTTCTGGACGCCTTCAACTCCTGGCAGCTGGTCTCGGAACTGAAAGCGGCGCTGGGGCTGCCCGCCGCCGCTTCCTTCAAGCACGTTTCCCCCACCTCCGCCGCCGTGGGCATCCCGCTGTCTAAGGAACTGAAAAAGGCTTGCTTTGTGGATGACGTGGAAGGACTGGACGACTCTCCCCTCGCCTGCGCCTACGCCCGCGCCCGGGGTACCGACCGGATGTGTTCCTTCGGCGACTGGGTGGCGCTGTCCGACGTGTGCGACGTGATGACCGCCAAAATGATCGCCCGGGAAGTTTCCGACGGCGTCATCGCCCCCGGCTATGAGAAAGAAGCGCTGAAGATCCTTTCCGCCAAGCGGAAAGGGAACTACAACGTGGTACGCATCGATCCCGCCTACCGTCCGGAGCCGGTGGAGACCAAGGACGTGTTCGGCATCACCTTCTCCCAACTGCGCAACGATTTCAAGATCGACCCCTCTCAGTTGAAGAACGTGGTCACCAAAAACAAGGATCTGCCAAAGGAAGCCGAGCGGGATCTGATCGTCGCGCTCATCACCTTGAAATACACCCAATCCAACTCCGTGTGCTTTGCTACTGACGGGCAGGCGATCGGCGTTGGCGCCGGCCAGCAGTCCCGGATCCATTGCACCCGTCTGGCGGGGAGCAAAGCGGACACCTGGTTTTTGCGGCAGAGCCCGAAGGTTTTGTCCCTTCCCTTCAAGGAAGGACTTTCCCGCCCCGACCGGGACAACGTGATCGACGGCTACATCAATCAGAATGAAGAAGACGTGTGCGCCGACGGCATCTGGCAGAAATACTTTACCGAACAGCCCTCTCCCTACACCCGGGCGGAACAAAAGGCGTATCTGGCGGGGATCAGCGGCGTTGCGCTGGGCTCCGACGCATTCTTCCCCTTCGGGGACAACGTGGAGCGCGCCTTCCTTTCCGGCGTGAAATACATAGCGCAGCCCGGCGGCTCCATCCGGGACGATCTGGTCATCGAAAAATGCGATGAGCACGATATGGTCATGGCGTTCACCGGTATGCGTCTGTTCCACCATTGAGCATGAGGATCTTAGTGGTAGGCGGCGGCGGCAGGGAGCACGCCATCATCAAAAAGTTGAAAGAAAGCCCGGAGGCGGAGGAGATCTACGCCCTGCCGGGAAACGGCGGGATGGAGGAGGCGGTGTGCGTTCCCATCGCCGCGACAGATCTGGACGGCATCGTATCCTTCGCCCTGGAACAAAAGATCGACTACGCCGTGGTGGCGCCGGATGATCCGTTGGTGCTGGGGCTGGTAGACCTCCTGGAAGCAAAGGGCATTCCCTGCTTCGGGCCGCGGAAAAACGCCGCCGTGATCGAGGGGAGCAAGGCGTTCGCCAAGGATCTGATGAAGCGATACGGCATTCCCACCGCCGCTTTTGAAGTGTTTACCGATGAGGAAACGGCGATAAGGTATCTGGATACGGCGCCCCTGCCCACCGTCATCAAGGCGGACGGGCTGGCGCTGGGCAAAGGCGTGATCATCGCGCAAACCAGACAGGAAGCGAAGCGTGCCGTACACGCCATGATGAGCGAAAAAGCGTTCGGCAAGAGCGGGGAAACGGTCATCATCGAGGAATTTCTCACCGGACCGGAGGTTTCCGTTCTTTCCTTCACCGACGGCGCGACCGTTGTGCCCATGGTTTCATCTATGGATCACAAACGGGCGCTGGACGGCGACGAGGGACTGAACACCGGGGGCATGGGTACCGTGGCGCCCAACCCGTATTATACGGAAGAGGTGGCGAAGATCTGTATGGATACCATCTTCCTGCCCACGATGAAAGCCATGAACGCCGAGGGACGTACGTTCCGGGGCTGCCTGTACTTCGGGCTGATGATCACACCAAAAGGCCCCCGTGTCATTGAGTATAATTGCCGCTTCGGGGATCCCGAGACCCAGGTGGTCCTGCCGCTTTTGGAAACGGATCTGTTGACCGTGATGCGGGCGGTGACGGAGGGACGGCTGGATCAGGTGCCGGTGCGTTTCAAGGATGCCTGCGCCTGCTGCGTGATCCTGGCTTCCGACGGCTACCCCAAGTCCTATGAAAAGGGCTTTGCCATCGACATCCCCGACTCCGTCAAAAAAGACGTGTTCGCGGCGGGCGTCAAAAAATCGGAGAGCGGCGCCCTGCTTACCAACGGCGGGCGTGTTCTGGGTGTGACGGCGGTAGAGGCTACCCTGGAGGACGCTGTCAAAAAAGCATACGAGAAAGCGGAGAGTACCCGTTTTGAAAACCGGTATTTCCGCAAGGATATCGGCAAGCGGGCGCTTTCGGCAAAGGAGTGACGCACTTGGTTTATCGGGTTTTTGTTGAAAAGAAAAAAGAACAGGCACAGGAAGCCGCCTCCCTTTTGGCGGATCTGCGGGCGTTTTTGGGGATACGCGGACTGGAAAACGTTCGGATCATCCATCGCTACGACGCGGAAAACCTTTCCGAAGAGTTGTTTGAGAAAGCGAAACGGACGGTGTTTTCCGAGCCGCAGTTGGATCTGGTATCGGACGAGATCGAAGCGGACGGCGCTGTGCTTTTTGCCGTGGAAGCCCTGCCCGGGCAATTCGATCAGCGGGCGGATTCCGCCGCGCAGTGCATTCAGATCCTCTCCCGGGGGGATCGTCCTTTGGTGCGCTACGCCAAGATCTATGCCCTGTACGGCGCTTTGAGCGAGCAGGACGTTGCCGCCGTCAAAAAATACGTCATCAATCCGGTGGAGACCCGGGAAGCGGGCTTTGAAAAGCCGGAAACGCTGCGGGAAAGTCACCCCCTGCCCGAGGACGTGGAAACCCTCGGCGGCTTTACGGAGCTGGACGAGGCGGGGCTTGCCGCCTTCATCCGGGATAGAGGTCTGGCGATGGACGCGGACGATCTGCGCTTTTGCCGGGACTATTTCAGGACGGAAAAGCGTGATCCCACCATTACCGAGATCCGTATGATCGATACCTACTGGTCCGATCACTGCCGGCACACCACCTTTCTCACCATCATAGACAAGGCGTCCTTTTCCGATCCCCTGCTGCAGGAAAGCTATGAAGCGTATCTTGCGGCGCGGCGTGAGGTCGGCTCCCAGAAGCCCGTCTGTCTGATGGATCTTGCCACCATCGCGGCAAAGGTCTTGAAAAAGCGGGGGCTGCTTACAAAGCTGGATGAGTCGGAGGAGATCAACGCGTGCACCGTGAAGGTGGACGTGACCGTGGACGGGAAACAGGAGAAGTGGCTTCTGTTATTCAAAAATGAGACCCACAATCATCCCACGGAGATCGAGCCCTTCGGCGGCGCCGCCACCTGCATCGGCGGCGCGATCCGGGACCCGCTTTCCGGTCGTTCCTACGTATACGGCGCCATGCGCGTCACCGGCGCGGCGGATCCCACCGTTCCTCTGGAAAAGACTCTGCCGGGAAAACTGCCTCAGCGGAAGATCGTCACTACCGCGGCGGCGGGCTATTCCTCCTACGGCAATCAGATCGGGCTTGCTACCGGGATCGTGGACGAATTGTACCACCCCGGCTACGCGGCGAAGCGTATGGAGATCGGCGCTGTCATCGCCGCCGCTCCTCAGGAAAACGTGCGGCGGGAGGTGCCCGCTCCGGGTGACGTGGTCATCCTGCTGGGCGGCGCTACCGGACGGGACGGCATCGGGGGCGCCACCGGCTCCTCCAAAGCCCACAACGCTCACTCCGTGGAAAAAAGCGGCGCGGAAGTCCAGAAGGGCAACGCGCCGGAAGAAAGAAAACTTCAGCGCTTGTTCCGCTCCAAAGAGGCGTGCCGGATGATCAAGCGCTGCAACGACTTCGGCGCAGGCGGCGTTTCCGTCGCCATC
>CAMPCJ010000047.1 GCA_946645685.1 uncultured Clostridia bacterium
TGATCTTCCCCGAGATCGAGTACGACAAGATCGACAAGATCCGCGGCATGGACATCGTGTTCGTGACCACCGCCACTACCGACGAGGAAGCCCGCAAGCTCCTGGCTTTGCTTGGCGCTCCCTTTGCGAGATAAGGAGAAAGAACATGGCAAAGAAGGCAATGATCCTCAAACAGCAGAAAAAGCAGAAGTTCTCTACCAGAGAATACACCAGATGCAAGATCTGCGGCCGTCCTCACGCTTATCTTCGTAAGTACGGTATCTGCCGGATCTGCTTCCGCGAACTGGCTTATAAGGGTCAGATCCCGGGCGTCAGAAAGGCAAGCTGGTAATCACCGGCGCACAATGCGTTCAAGTGTCGCCTAAAGCGACAAACTAAATGCAAAAGGAGGAAATAGAAAAATGCAAATCACCGACGTGATTGCGGATATGCTCACGCGTATCCGGAACGCCAATGCGGCGAAACATGAAAAAGTCGACGTGCCGAACTCCAATATGAAGAGAGCGATCGCTCAGATCCTGTTGGACGAAGGCTACATCAAAGGTTTTGAGATCGTGGACAACGGC
This sequence comes from uncultured Clostridia bacterium, assembly GCA_946645685.1. Taxonomy (GTDB): domain Bacteria; phylum Bacillota; class Clostridia; order Oscillospirales; family SIG627; genus RGIG5579. The sequence continues at coordinate 567 of CAMPCJ010000047.1, forward strand.
AACCAGGGGATCATCCGCATCACCCTGAAGTACGGTCCCAACAAGCAGCGTATCATCCAGGGGATCAAGCGGGTTTCCAAGCCCGGTCTCCGGATCTACGCCGGAAGCGACGAGATCCCGCAGGTCATGCGCGGCCTGGGCGTGGCGATCGTCTCCACCTCCAAGGGCATCATGACCGACCGTGAGGCGAGAAAAGCCAACGTGGGCGGCGAAGTGCTCGCGTTCATTTGGTAAGGGAGGGCGAAGAGAATGTCAAGAATCGGAATCAAGCCCATCGCCATTCCTGCCGGCGTGAAGGTTAGTCTGGACGGTACCAAGATCACCGTTCAGGGACCCAAGGGCACTCTTACGTATAGCTTCAATCCCCTGATGAAGGTGGAAGTCGGCGCTGCCGAGATCACGGTTTCCCGTCCCAACGACGAAAAGCTGGCGAAGTCCCTTCACGGCTTGACCCGCACCAACATCGCCAATATGGTGGAAGGTGTGACCCAGGGCTTCACCAAGGCGCTGGAGGTCAGCGAGACCGGTTACAAGGTAGCCAAAAAAGGCAATCAGCTGGTGATGAGTCTGGGGTATTCCCACGACGTGATCGTCACCGAGGGCGACGGCATCACCTTTGACGTGCCGGACGCCAACCACATCACCGTGGTGGGCATCGACAAGCAGAAGGTCGGCCAGGTCGCCGCTGAGATCCGCGGCAAACGTCCCCCCGAGCCCTACAAGGGCAAAGGCATCCACTACGTGGGTGAACACATTCGCCGCAAGTCCGGCAAGGCCGGTAAATAAGGAAAGGAGTGGAACAGTATGGTAACTCGCGTTGATACCAACAAGAAGCGCATCAGAAGACATAAGAGAGTGCGCGCGAAGATCTTCGGTACCGCGTCCCGTCCGAGACTGTGCGTTTTCCGTTCTTTGAAGAACATCTACGCGCAGATCATTGACGACGAAAACGGAACGACCCTTGCTTCCGCTTCCTCCAACGGAAAAGATTTTGCGCAGTACGGCGGCAACAAAGAGGCTGCCAAGAAGGTGGGCGAGGCTGTTGCCAAAGCCGCCATTGAAAAAGGCATTACCGACGTCGTGTTCGACCGCGGCGGTTACATCTATCACGGGCGCGTCCAGGCTCTTGCCGAAGGCGCTCGCGAAGCCGGGCTGAAATTCTGAAGGGGGTAAGAGGAAATGGCTACAAGAATTGATGCGTCTACCCTCGATCTGAAGGAAGACGTCGTATACACCAAAAGCGTTTCCAAAACCGTAAAGGGCGGTCGTGTCCGCAAGTTCTCCGCGCTGGTCGTGGTGGGCGACGGACAGGGTCACGTCGGTTTTGGTCTCGGTAAGGCGTCCGAACGTCCCGAGGCTGTCCGCAAGGGCACCGAGGACGCGAAGAAGAACCTCATCGAAGTGTCTTTGAAGGGAACCACCATTCCCCACGAGATCATCGGTGAGTTTGGCGCAGGCCGCGTTCTGATGAAGCCCGCTCCCAAGGGAACCGGTATCATCGCCGGCGGCAAAGTCAGAAGCGTCATGGAACTGGCGGGCATCACGGACATCCGTACCAAGTGCCTCGGTTCCAACAACCCCGGTAACGTCGTCAAGGCGACCTTCGAAGGTCTGAAGACCCTCCGCTCTGCCCGTGAAGTGGCGGAAATGCGCGGCAAGACCGTCGAAGAGATCCTGAACTGAACGAAGGAGGCAGAAAGATGGCATTGAAAATCACGTTGACCAAAAGCCTGATCGGCCGTCTTGAAAAGCAGATCAAGACCGCCAACTCCCTCGGTCTGAAGAAGATCGGTGACACGACCGTTCAGCCGGACAATGAAGCGACTCAGGGCAAAGTGACCCTGATCAGCCACCTGGTCCGGGTGGAAAACGCCTGACATATTAGGAGGAACAAACCATGAAGCTTCACGAATTGGCTCCTGCGGTACCCGCCAAGAAGGCGTATCGCAAGGGCAGAGGCGCCGGCTCCGGAAACGGTAAGACGGCGGGTCGCGGACACAAGGGTCAGTGGGCCCGGTCCGGCGGCGGCGTCAGACCCGGTTTCGAAGGCGGTCAGATGCCTGCATACAGAAGACTTCCGAAGAGAGGTTTCGACAACTCTAAGTTTGCCACCACCTACGCCATCGTCAACCTGGCGCAGCTGGACGAAAACTTTGAGGACGGCGCTACCGTCGATCTGGTCGCTCTCATCGAAAGCGGACTCATCAACAAGCCGCTCGACGGCCTCAAGGTTCTCGGAAACGGCAATCTTACCAAGAAACTGACGGTAAAGGCGCAGAAGATTTCCGAAGCTGCCAAGGCAAAGATCGAGGCAGCCGGCGGAAATGTTGAGGTGATCTGAAGTGCTTAAAACGTTCGCCAACGCCTGGAAGCTCCCCGATCTGCGGAAGAAGCTGCTCTTCACGTTGATGATCATTCTTCTGTACCGCATCGGCTGCGTGCTGCCTGTGCCGTTCATTGATACCAACGCTATTTCCGGTTGGTTTTCACAGGCACAGTCCGGCAATATGCTGCAGTATTTCGACATTTTGTCTGGTAACCAAGCATTTTCCAGAGCGACCCTGTTCGCGCTTTCAGTATCTCCCTACATCACTTCTTCCATCGTCATCCAGCTGCTCACCATCGCGATCCCCGCTTTGGAGAGACTCAGCAAGGACGGCGAGGAAGGCAAAAAGAAACTGACCCAGATCACGCGGTACGTCACCGTGGCGATCGCCCTGCTGACTTCCTACGGCTACTACGTCATGCTGAAGTCTCAGGCGCACGCCATCATCAATCCCGGTGTCTTCACCGCCATCGTGATCATCTCCTGCCACTGTGCCGGTGCGGCTCTTATTATGTGGCTGGCTGAAAAGATCAATGACCAGGGGATCGGAAACGGCATCAGTATGATCCTGTTTGCCAACATCATTTCCTCCCTCCCCACCATGGTCTCCACCTTTGTGAGCAATCTGAACCTGGCTGAGGGCGGCTGGGACTTCAAGACCGTTTCCGTCACCGTTCTCATCTACGCGATCTTCATCGTCATCGGGATCGCCATCGTGGGATTCGTCGTCTTTATGACCGAGTCCGAGCGTCGGCTTCCCGTGCAGTACGCGAAGCGCGTGGTGGGAAGAAAGATGTACGGCGGTCAAAGCACGTTCCTGCCCATCAAGTTGAATATGTCCGGCGTTATGCCCATCATCTTTGCTTCCAGCATTCTGATGATCCCGGCGACCGTCGCCATGTTCTTCCCCGCCCCCGCGGAGGGCACCTTCTGGCATGGATTCCTGCAGGTATTCTCCACCCAGAGCCTGGTGTACGTCTTGATCGAGCTGGTGCTGATCATCGCGTTCTCCTATTTCTACCTGGCGATCTCCTTTAACCCGGTGGAAGTGGCGAACAATCTGAAGAAGAACGGCGGCGTCATTCCGGGTCATCGTCCCGGCAAGCCCACCTCCGACTTCATCAACAGCTCTTTGAAGAAGATCACGCTCATCGGCGCTTTCTTCCTGGCGTTCATCGCCGTTTTGCCTATGATCCTCAATATCATTGCGGGTCTTCTGGGCAAGCCCGGCCTGCTCGGCGCGGTCCAGTTCGGCGGAACTTCCTTGCTGATCGTTGTCGGCGTCGTGCTGGAAACGATCCGGGATCTGGAAAGCCAGATCACCATGCGCCACTACAAAGGATTCTTGGGCTGAGATGAAACTTGTTCTCATCGGCGCCCCCGGTGCCGGAAAAGGAACCCAGGCGGCGCGCATCAGCGCCGCTCTGGGGATCCCGGCGATTTCAACCGGCGACATCATAAGAACATCCATCCGGGAAAAGACCCCGCTGGGTCTTGAAATGCAAGCCGTTATTGACTCCGGCAACCTGGTTCCGGACGAGATCATCTGCCGGATGGTCACGGAGCGGCTGGCAAAGCCCGATTGCAGAAACGGGTTTCTTTTGGATGGCTTTCCCAGGACGATCGAACAGGCGTATTTCCTGGACAGCGCGGGCGGTATCGACCGTGTGGTGGATCTTGAGGTATCGGACGAGGACATCCGGAAGCGTATGACCGGACGCCGCTTCTGCCCGAACTGCCAAAGGACGTACCACGTCGTTTATCAGAAGCCCCGCCGGGAAGACGTTTGCGACGACTGCGGCACCCCGCTTGCCGTCCGCGCGGATGACAAGCCGGAAACGGTCATGGAGCGCCTCAGCGTGTATCATGAAAAGACGGAACCGATCCTGCGTTACTACGCCGCAAAAACCGTGCGGATCGATGGTAACCGGGATCCCGATCAGGTAACGAAAGACATTTTGAAGGCGCTTGAAACATGATCAAACTGAAAAATTCCCTGCAGCTTACCAAAATGCAGGACAGCTGCAAACTTACGATAGAGGCTCTTCTGGAGGGCGCCCAGGCCATTCGACCCGGCGTCACCACGGAGGAGATCGACCGGCGGATCCGCCATTATATCGAAAAGTACGGAGCCACTCCGTCCTTCCTGAATTACGGCGGTTTTCCCAAAAGCTCCTGCATCAGTGTCAACGAGGTTGTGATCCACGGGATCCCGGGAAACCGGATCCTGAAGGAAGGGGACATCGTGTCCTTGGACGTGGGCGCCCACTTGCGGGGCTATCACGGCGATTGCGCGAGAACCTTTCCCGTGGGAAAGATCACAGAGTCGGCAGCGCGTCTCATCGAGGTGACGAAGCAGTGCTTCTACGACGGCATTGCCACCATTCACCCCCAAAGCCGGATCGGCGATATTTCGGCGGCTGTTCAGCACACGGCTGAATCCAATGGATTCTCCGTTGTGCGGGAATACGTCGGACACGGCGTTGGCGAGAACCTGCACGAGGAACCGGACGTACCCAATTACGGGTTCGCCGGGCACGGACCCAGGCTTTATCCCGGTATGACCATTGCGGTGGAACCCATGATCGTAGCGGGAAAGCGGCAGATCCGGCAGCTCGAAGACGGCTGGACCGTCGTCACTTGCGACGGGAGCCTCGCGGCACACTATGAAAACACCGTTGCCGTCACCGGCGACGGCGTGAAGATCCTAACCGAAGTGTAAACCCAAAGCCCAGATCAAAGGAGTGATTATTCTGGCAAAAGACGATGTGATGGAATTCCAGGGTACCGTGATCGAGACCCTGCCGAATGCCACGAGCAAAGTAAAGCTTCCCAACGATATGGTGATTCTTGCTTACATTTCGGGTAAGATGCAGCAGCACTATATCAGGATCATCCCCGGGGATCGGGTGCTGGTGGAAGTCAGCATTTACGACCCCACCAAGGGACGGATCATCCGCCGCCTGTAAAGTACGAATTTGGAGGAGAAAAATGAAAGTTAAACCTTCCGTCAAAAAGATGTGTGAAAAGTGCAAGATCATCAAGAGAAAAGGCAAAGTCATGGTGATCTGCGAAAACCCCAAGCACAAACAAAAGCAAGGTTAATTTAGGAGGAAAAACAGTATGGCACGTTTAGCAGGTGTTGACCTTCCCAGAGAAAAGCGCGTCGAATACGGCCTGACCTATATCTTCGGAATTGGTCTGACCTCTTCCCGGAAGATCCTCGCCGAGGCGCAGATCAACCCGGACACCCGGGTGAAAGACCTGACCGACGAAGATCTGGCGAAGCTTCGTGAGATCATCGAAAACGAATATACCGTGGAGGGCGACCTTCGCCGGAATATCGCTTACGATATCAAGAGAATGACCGATATCGGTTGCTACAGAGGCATTCGTCACCGCAAGGGTCTTCCCGTAAGAGGCCAGCGGACTAAGACCAACGCCAGAACCAGAAAAGGTCCTAAGAAGACCATTGCCAACAAGAAGAAGTAAAGGAGAGAGCAATAAGATGGCTGCAGCTACCAAAGCAAAAAGAACCACGAAAAAGCGCCGCGAAAAGAAGAATATTGAAAAAGGCGCCGCTCATATCCGTTCTACCTACAACAACACCATTGTGACGCTCACTGACGTGAACGGCAACGCGATCTCCTGGGCAAGCGCCGGTGAGATGGGCTTTAAGGGCTCTAAGAAGAGCACGCCTTTCGCCGCGCAGACTGCTGCGGAGACGGCGGCGAAGCTCGCTGTGGATCAGGGCTTGAAGACCGTGGAAGTCTTCGTGAAGGGTCCCGGTCAGGGCAGAGAATCCGCCATTCGCGCGCTGCAGACCGCGGGACTTGAGATCACGCTCATCAAGGACGTGACTCCCATTCCCCACAACGGTTGCCGTCCGCCTAAGCGCCGCAGAGTCTGAGGGAGAAAGGAGTTAGTATCATGGCAAGAAATACGCAACCGATCATCAAAAACTGCAGACGGCTTGACATTTCTCCCGCCGTCATGGGCTATGTGTACGCTTCCAAGAAGGATTCCATCCGCAATCCCAAGGCGCACGTTCGCAGAAAAGAGAGCGAATATTCTCTGCAGTTGAAAGAGAAGCAGAAAGTTAAATTCATCTACGGCATCCTCGAAAGACAGTTCCGTCTGTACTACGAGAAAGCCGCCAAGGCGCCCGGCATCACCGGTGAAAACCTGTTGAACGCCATCGAGCGCCGCCTTGACAACGTCGTGTTCCGTCTGGGCTTCGCCATGACCCGCCGCGAGGCGCGTCAGGCTGTCACCCACGGTCACTTCACCGTCAACGGCAAGAACGTGAACATTCCCTCCTATCAGATCTCCGAGGGAGATGTGATCGAAGTGAAGGAGTCCAGCCGTTCCTCCAAAATGTTTACCCGCCTTACCGGGGAGGACGCGCCCCTGTTCACCACGCCTGAATGGTTGGAGAGAGATAAGAACGAACTGAAGGGGACGGTTACCCGCCTCCCGAAGAGAGAGGACATCGACTACCCTGTAGACGAGCAGCTCATCGTAGAACTTTACTCCAAATAATCCCTGAAAAGATAAGGAGGTACTTGCATGATCGAAATCGAAAGACCGGGTATTTCCACCGTGGAACTTTCCGACGACGGATCCAAGGGCATTTTTGAAGTTGAACCTCTGGAACGGGGATTTGGTATTACGCTGGGCAACTCCCTGCGGCGGATCCTGATCTCGTCGCTTCCCGGTGTTGCCGTAACCAGCGTTCATATCGACGGGGTGCTGCACGAGATCTCCACCATTCCCGGTGTGAGAGAGGACGTGCCTGAGATCATTCTCAACATCAAGTCCATTCGTGCCAAACTCTTCACCAATCAGCCCAAGGTCTGCGTGATTGACGTCCATGGCGACTGTGAAGTCACTGCCGGCGACATCAAAGCGGATTCCGATATTGAGATCCTGAATCCGGATCTGCATATCTGCACCGTGGCGCAGGGCGCAAAGCTCTATATGGAACTGACCTTCGAAGCGGGTCGCGGATACGTTTCCGCCGAGCGCAACAAGGCTCAGGGCACTCCCGCCATCGGCACGATCTATACCGACTCTATTTTCACCCCTGCCAAGCGGATCAATTTCAAGGTGGATAACACCCGTGTGGGCGACCGCCTGGAATTTGACAAGCTGACGCTGGAGGTGGAGACCGACGGTACCATCACCGCCAAGGAAGCCATCTCCCTTGCGGCGAAGATCCTCAACGAGCATCTCAACCTGTTCATCGACCTCTCCGACCAGGCAAAGACCGCGGAGATCATGGTGGATCGGGAGGAGACCAAGAAGGAAAAGGTCCTGGAGATGACCATCGAGGAACTGGATATGTCCGTCCGCGCCTTCAACTGCTTGAAGCGCGCCGGCATCAACACCGTGGAAGATCTGATCAACCACACCGAGGAGGACATGATCAAGGTCCGCAACCTCGGCAAGAAATCTCTGGAAGAGGTCATTCAAAAGCTTCACTCCTTGGGCTTTGAGCTCAAGAAGGAAGACGAATGATCTTCGACCGGAAATATCAGGAGGAAAACTGAAATGCCCGGAAGAAAACTCGGCAGAACTACCGATCACAGAATGTCCATGCTCCGTGGTCAGGTGACCTTCCTGCTTGAAAAAGGCAGACTGGAGACCACCGCCACCAGAGCCAAGGAAGTACAGGCGCTTGCCGAAAAAATGATCACCCTCGGTAAGAAGGGGACCCTCGCCGCCCGGCGTCAGGCTCTCGCCTTCATCACCAAGGAAGACGTGGTGAAAAAACTCTTCGACGTCATCGCTCCCGGTTACGACGAGCGGAACGGCGGCTACACCAGAGTGATCCTCGTCGGACCCCGCCGCGGCGACGCTGCGGAAATGGCGATCATCGAGCTGGTAGCGGAAGAGAAGGAAGAGAAGAAGCCCGCGAAGAAGACCGCTGCGAAGAAGACCACCACCAGAAAGCCCGCCGCGAAGAAGCCCGCCGCCAAGAAGGCGGAGGCGCCTGCGGAGGAAGCGAAAGCGGAGGAAGCCCCTGTTGAAGAGGCGAAGACCGAAGAAGCTCCCGCGGAGGAAGCCAAGGCGGAGGAAGCCCCTGCGGAAGAGGCGAAGCCCGAAGAAGCTCCCGCTGAGGAAGCCAAAACCGAAGAATAATCGGCAACATAAAAGAGGAAAGGCAATTTGCCTTTCCTCTTTTGCTATGCGGCGCCTGATTTGAAAAGCCCGGTTATTCCCCCTCCCGCGGCATCAACGCAGGCGTTTGTCGAATTCCGGGTTGAAGGCGTAGAAATTGCGGGCGTCCAGCTTGTCCTGAGCAATGCCCAGCGCGTCGCCGAAACGCTGATAATGGACGATCTCACGCTCCCGCAGATAGCGAATGGGATCCTTCACGTCCGGATCGTCCACCAGGCGCAGGATATTGTCATAGGTCACCCGGGCTTTTTGCTCCGCCGCCAGATCCTCGTTCAGATCCGCCAGCAGGTCGCCCTTCACGCCGATATACTTCATATCCGTGGGGACGCCGGACGCCGCCTGGGGATAGAGACCGGCGGTGTGATCCACAAAGTAGGCGTCCATTCCCTGACGCTTGATCTCTTCGGCGGAAAGCCCGTCGGTGAGCTGGTAGAGAATGGCGGCGATCATTTCCAGATGCGCCAGCTCCTCCGTACCCACGTCCGTAAGGATGCCCACGATCTCCCCGTAGGGTACGGTGTAGCGTTGATGCAGGTAGCGCATGGACGCCGCCAGCTCCCCGTCCGGACCACCCAGCTGGCTGATGATGATCTTCGCGGTGGCGGCGTTGGGGGTCTTGATCCGCACCGGATATTGCAGTTTCCGTTCATATTGCCACATATCAGCAGCCTCCTTTCTGCCAGGGCCAGGGCGTATTCACCCAGGCGTAGCGCCCTTGGGGGGTATCGGTGAAGGTGAGGGGGTAGCCTGCGCGAACGAGTTTTTCTTTCAGCGCGTCCGATTCCCCTTTGTGCTGAGCCAGGTACGCCAGCGCTTCCCCGTCATTCGGGTGTCCGTCCAGAAACAGGGCGGTCTCATAGACGGCAAAGTCCTCCGCCATCAAGCAGCGGAGCAAGTCGACAGTCGTTCTCATAGGCTCCTCCCGCCCGGCAGAAAGGGCTTATACAGTTCCCGGAAAAGGGTGCCCCGCCGGAGCAAGGCTTCCATGGGCTCATACAACCGATGAAAGCGCTGACGGGGTGAATAGACCATTGCCAGAGATCTGCCCCGCAGGCTCTGTTCTTCAAAAAATTCCGCCTCGGAGACCGGCGTTTGCCGGGTCATGCCTTGGCGGATGATTACTTCTTCATTCATAGCTTTCTCCTGATAGGGTCGAAAGGATCGATTTTGAGAGGCATAACGCCGAAGGGCGTATCCCTCTGCTGCAGTATATGTCCGATCTTCTCCCCCGGTGCAGGCGTCTTGTTCCACGGTGTACCTTCCGGTATGATCCCGGTCACGCCCGCTCCTTCCAAGTAAGAAAGGCTTTTTGTGCCGCTTTTTCCAGATCCCGGAAAGCGTCTTTTTTTGCGATCTCCACGGGGACGGGGGCGGGATGAACGGCAAACGCCCGCGCGATCCCCGCTCGTTTCAGGGACTCTTCGGGGCAATCCACCACGCCGGCGATCACCGCAACAGGGGCGTTCCCCGCCCGCCGCGCCACGCCGGAAACGACTTTTCCCCTCAGGGACTGTTCGTCCAGCTTGCCTTCTCCGGTGACGATGAGGTCAGTGCCTGCGAGCGCGCCGGAGCCGTCTACGGCGTCCAGCACCGCGTCAATGCCGGACGAAAGACGTCCGCCAAAGAGCGCGCAAAGCCCTGCGCCCAGTCCTCCCGCGGCTCCGGCGCCCGGAAGCAGAGAGGTGCCGGGACGGATCGCGTCGTAAAAGGCGCCCATGTGCCGCAGGCTCTCATCCAAAAATTGAACGTCCTCCGGCGAAGCTCCTTTTTGCGGGGCGAAAACGAAAGCGGCTCCCGCCGCTCCGAAAAGCGGTGCGGTCACGTCGCACAAAAGAATCAGGTCAAGCCCCTTTACGGCGGGGGACAGAGCCGTGGTATCTATTTTCGCCACCTGCTTCAAACTTGCCCCGGTAGGCAGGAACGCCTCGCCTTGCTCCGTGAGAAAACGGACGCCCAGCGCGCAGGCGGCTCCCGCGCCGCCGTCGGTGGTGCAGCTGCCTCCCAAGCCCAGAAGGATCCTGCGGGCGCCCCGCGTCGCCGCATGGCGGATCAATTCCCCCACGCCGAAGGTAGAAGACCGCAAAGGCTCCTTTTTTTCCGGCGCCAGACCGAGTCCCGCCGCGCTTGCCGTTTCTATGACGGCGCTCCCGTCCGGCAGGAAAACAAGGGGTGCCGAAACGCGCTCACCCAGGGGCCCGGAAACCGTAACGGTCTCCGTGCGGCTGCCGGGCAGGGAAGCAAAGCAGTCGACCGTGCCTTCTCCGCCGTCCGCCAGGGGCAGACAGAGGATAGCGGCTTCCGGGAAAACACGCTCGGCAGCGTTGGCGATGGCGCGGCAAGCCTTGCGGGATGACAGCGTTCCTTTGAAGGAATCCGGTGCAATGACGATCTTTTTCACGGCGACCCCTCTCTTTTCTTCTTTTGTTCAATATACCATATCCGTTTATTTTTTTCAATGAAAACACCGCCATTCTCCTTTTCTGCGAAAAGGAGAATGGCATATTGACTTTTTCCGAAAAAGCGGTTATACTGATCGAAGTTGAAATTATTTTTCTTTTTTAGGAGGGTATTATGAAAAATTATTTTGATCTCACCGGGCGCGTTGCCGTTGTTACCGGCTGCTCCACGGGTCTTGGCGTGCAGATGGCGAAGGCGCTTGCCAGCCAGGGTGCTTCCGTGGTCGCCGTGGCGCGCCGCCAGAATATGATCGAACAGGTGGCAGCCGACATCAACAAGGAATTCGGCGTTCCCACCCTTGCCGTCCGCTGCGACATTACCGACACCGCCATGGTGGAAGAAATGGTGGATACCGTTCTGGCGAAGTTCGGGCGTATCGACGTTCTCATCAACAACGCGGGCACCGGCGCCGTCGCTCCCGCCGAGGACATCACCGACGATCAGTTCTCCTGGGAAATGAACGTGGATCTGTTCGGTTCCTTCCGTGTGGCGCGCGCCGTCGCCAAGAAGGCGATGATCCCCGCTAAATACGGCCGCATCATCAACATCGCTTCCATGTACGGTCTGGTGGGCAACAAGATCGCCGGCTCCGCTCCCTATCACGCGGCGAAGGGCGGTGTGGTGAACCTCACCCGCGCGCTGGCGGCGGAATGGGGCAAGCACGGCATCACCGTGAACGCCATTTGCCCCGGTTACTTCTATACCGACCTCACCCGGGACACCTTGAATTCCGACTTCTTCCGGCAGAACGCCGTCACCATGATCCCCGAGGAGCGTTACGGCGAAGAAGGGGAGTTGGATACCGCGGCACTGTTCCTGGCGTCTCCCGCTTCTTCCTACGTCACCGGTGTGGCGCTGCCTGTGGACGGCGGTTACACCTCTATGTAACATAGGAAAACGATCCATCGCATATACTGGCAGGGCGAAATTTTCGCCCTGCCGTTTTTGTGTTCCGGGAAAAGTGTATCGCCCGGGAAAACAGTTGCTTTCTGTTTGCGGAAAAACAGGAGAAAAAACGGAAAAATGTGTAAAAAACAAAGCGGTTTCCGGTTGTCCCGATCCGCTTCGCGGCGGTATAATAATACTGTCTTTTCCCGGTGGCTGCCGGAATAAAGCTTCTCGCAAGGAGAAACGCTATGTCAGCATTTTTGCATCGTCTGGTGGAGATCATCGAACAAGTGAACGGCGTCCTGCACGATTTTGCCTGGGGCCCGGTGATGCTGGTCTTGCTGGTGGGGACCGGTGTGTATCTCACCTTCCGCACCCGCTTTATCCA
>CAMPCJ010000048.1 GCA_946645685.1 uncultured Clostridia bacterium
GTCTACTTCCTCTTGTGTTACGAGCCCCTCTTTCCAAAGAAAAACGGGATCGATCCACTGCGGGTCCGCCCCGAAGGAAGAGCAGGAAGAGTAGGGAGAAAAATACGGATCCGTGATCCCCAAGGGCAGGATCTGCCACCAGGAAAATCCGCTTTCCGATAAAAAATCGATCCATTCAAACGCTTCTTTTCCGATCGTCCCGCATCCGAAGGGACCGGGTAAAGAAAAAACCGGCAGAAGCACGCCGCTTTCTCGCTTCATGACCATCACCTCCGTTCCAGTATATCTGCTTTTTGGAGAAAAGCAAGAAAATTATTTCTAAAATCTCTGTACAAATCTTAAATTAAGTGTTATGATAAAAAGTGATAATTTGAACATAATTTTTGGAGTAAACGGATATGGATCCCAAGATGATCGCTCTGAAAGAACGATTTTCCGGGGGCGAAAGCGACGACGCCTATCGCCTTCTCGGCGCCCACGCCCTTCCGGAAGGCGGATACGTTTTTCGTGTTTGGGCGCCTCGCGCGAAGGCGGTTTACCTCGTTGGTGATTTCAATTTCTGGAACACCAAAGAGATCCCTATGGAAATGGATCCACACGGCATTTGGGAGGCTCGGTCGCGTTTTGCCAAAAAAGGAGATCGCTATCAGTTCTACGTTGTCCACCGGGATGGCGCGGCGGTCTATAAGAGCGATCCGTACGCCCGCCGATTTGCTCCGCTGCCGGATAAAGCAAGTGTGATCTGGGACAGTGATGATTTCACGTGGACGGACGACGACTGGATCAAAGGTCGTGCGAAAAGCGACCCTTTTTGTAAGCCTGTCAATATTTACGAGGTGCATCTGGGCTCCTGGATGCGCCATCCAGACGGCAGGTTTTATACGTACGAAGAAACCGCCGCAAGATTGATCCCCTATCTGAAAAGAATGGGCTATACGCACGTTGAGTTTATGCCGCTGACCGAATACCCCTTTGAAGGGTCTTGGGGCTATCAGGTCACCGGGTACTTCGCTCCCACCCATCGCTACGGGACTCCGGAAGGGCTGATGCGCTTGATCGACGCTTGTCATGCCGCCGGTATCGGCGTGATTTTGGACTGGGTCCCCGCTCATTTTCCCAAGGATGAAAGCGGCTTGTACGAGTTTGACGGTACGCCCTGTTATGAGCTGTCCGATCCCCGGATGAACGAGCATCGGGAATGGAATACGCGCATTTTTGATTTCGGACGTCTGGAAGTCATTTCATTTCTCATCTCCAGCGCTGTTTTCTGGCTGAGGGAGTATCACGTCGACGGGATCCGTGTGGACGCGGTGGCGTCGATGCTTTATCTCGATTATTGCCGGAAGGATTATGTCCCCAACCGATTTGGCGGAAATTATAATCTGGAAGCCATCGAGTTTTTGCGAAAGTTGAATGAACACGCTTTTCTCGCTTGTCCGGGCATTATGATGATCGCGGAGGAATCCACCGCGTTTCCCATGATCACAAAACCGGGATACGACGGCGGGCTCGGCTTTAATTACAAGTGGAATATGGGCTGGATGAACGATATTCTCGATTATTTTGAGACGGACCCGCTGTTCCGAAAAGGCAAACACGATCGTTTGACTTTCTCTTTGACCTACGCTTTTTCCGAGAATTTCATTCTGCCTATTTCTCACGATGAAGTCGTTCACGGAAAAAAATCCCTGGTGGACAAGATGCCGGGTAATTATGAAGAAAAGTTCGCCTCATTACGCATGTTTTTCGCGTATATGTTTTGCCATCCCGGGAAGAAGCTGAATTTCATGGGCAGCGAATTCGCCCAATTCATCGAATGGGACTATCAAAAAGAATTGGACTGGTTTCTTCTCGGCTTTGAATCCCATCGTCAGACGCAGGATTTCGTTCGCGAATTAAATCATTTTTATCTCGATCACCCGTCCCTTTGGGACAATGAAAGCGGCTGGGAGGGCTTTTCGTGGATCAGCGCTGATGACTGCGATAACAGCGTCGCCGCGTTTCGTCGGATCTCAAAAAGCGGTGATGAATTGATATGCGTTTTTAATTTTTGCCCGGTCTTGCGACGGGATTATCGCCTCGGCCTTCCTGAGGCGGGGACGTATCAAGCCGTTTTTTCCACGGACAGAAAACGGTTTGGAGGTTCTTCCACGAGGCTCGGACCGGTCATCGCAAAAAATATGCCTTTTCACGGATTGCCTTACTCCGGCGTATTTACTCTTCCACCCTTGTCAGCGACCTTTTATCACATCCGAAATCGGATCCAATAGGAGGCAGTAGTATGATCTTTCGCAAAAAAGATTGCATCGCCATGATCCTGGCGGGAGGCCAGGGAAGCAGACTGATGGTCTTGACGGAAAACACCGCCAAGCCCGCTGTTCCTTTCGGGGGAAAGTATCGTCTGATCGATTTTCCCCTTTCCAACTGCGTTAATTCCGGCATCGATACCGTGGGTATCTTGACGCAGTATCAGCCCCTGCAGCTCAATGAGTATATCGGTCACGGACAGCCGTGGGGCTTGAACAGCACCAACGGCGGCATTCACGTTCTCTCCCCTTATTCAAAGAGCCAAAACTCCGAATGGTATAAAGGTACCGCCAACGCCATCTATCAGAATATTTCCTTTATCGAACGGTACAATCCCACCAACGTGCTGATCCTTTCCGGCGACCACATTTATAAAATGGATTACAGCAAGATGCTTTCGATGCATACGAAGCATAAAGCGGACTGCACCATAGCCGTTTTGGAGGTACCGCTTGCGGAGGCTTCCCGTTTCGGCATTATGGAGACCGACAAGTCCGGCAGGATCGTTGCGTTTCAGGAAAAGCCGAAGGTGCCTAAGAGCAATAAAGCTTCTATGGGCATTTACGTGTTTCGATGGGAGATTTTGAAAAAATATCTGGTCGAGGATAACGAAGATCCCGACTCCAGCAACGATTTCGGCAAAAACATCATTCCCAAGATGATCGATGATGGCCACAGACTTTTTGCCTATGATTTTGAAGGATACTGGAAAGACGTGGGTACCATCGAGAGCCTCTGGCAGTCCAATATGGATATTCTGGGTGAAAAGCCGCTTCTCGATATGCGCTCCCCCAAGAATCGCATTTACGCCCGGAATTACGCGCACCCCTGCAGTTACGTTGCCCCGGGTGCGGAGATCGTCAACTCCTATGTGGCGGAAGGCAGCACCGTTTACGGGAAGGTTTATAACTCCATCATTTCCACGGGTTGTGTCGTGGAAGAGGACGCGGAGATCCACAACAGCTTTATTATGCCGAACGCCGTGATCGAGCGCCGTTCCGTTGTACGCTTTGCCATTATCGGTGAAGACGCGCTGGTACACGCCAACGCTAAGATCGGGGACGATCCTGCATTCTATGCGAAAAAGGATTGGGGGATCGCCGTTGTAGGCAAGGACAAGGTCGTTGCGCAAAACAAGATCATGCTTCCCAAAGAGATTTATTGAGGAGGTCGTTGTTATGAAGGCAATGGGCGTTATTTTTTCAAATATTTATGATAATACGCTGGCTCAACTGACCAACGTTCGCACCGTCGCGTCACTGCCGTTTGGCGGACGATATCGTTTTATTGATTTCGTCCTGTCCAATATGTCCAATTCCGGGATCTTCAATATCGGCGTCATAACCAAGTACAACTATCGCTCTTTGATGGATCACCTTGGAAATCTGTCCGAGTGGGATCTGAACCGGAAGAATGAAGGCCTTGTTTTCCTGCCGCCCTTTGTGACCGGCAACACCGGTGTATACAAAGGGAAGCTGGAGGCGCTCCATTCCGCATTGAACTTTCTGGATAATCCCGATTACGATTACGTGGTGGTTTGCGATTCCACCGTGCTGTGCAACCTGGATCTGAGAAGCGCGATCCAACAACACGTAAAGTCCGGAAGCGACGTGACCATCCTCGCCAACCGGGAACCATTCGATCCGCCGAAGAAGCATCCCCTGATCATGAAAACGGATCCTGACAATCATGTGAAAGAGATCATGATCGATACCTACGTTCAGCCGGATTGCTACGTTGGTATGGGTATGTTTATTTTCGGCAGGAAGCATTTGGTGGACGTGCTGGAGGAAACGGCGGCAAAAGGTCTTGTTCACTTGGAGCGGGATTTCCTGCAGCGCAAATTAAATGAAAACGCCATTTCCATTTCCGTATTTCCCGTCAGCGGCGTCGTGCTTCGCAACGAAGATATCCGCAGTTACTACGCCAACAATATGGCTTTGATGAAAAAAGAGGTCCGGGATGATCTGTTTAACGCCGACCGACCCATTTATACCAAGGTGCGGGATGAGGCGCCTACTTATTACGGGGCGGGAAATCACGTGATCAACAGTCTGATCGCGGACGGGTGCAAGATCTGCGGCACCATTGAAAGCAGCGTAATATTCCGCGGGGTTTTGGTCGATGAAACCGCTAAGGTATCTTCATCCATCATTATGCAGGACGCCCGGATCGGAAAGGGCGCTCAGCTGGAATGCGTGATCTTGGATAAAAACGTGACGGTAAATCCCGGCACGGTTTTGAAAGGTACGCCGGAGCATCCCGTGATCATCCAAAAAGGAGAAACCGCATGAAAATCGTTTTCGCGGCAAGTGAAGCCGCGCCATTTATCAAAACGGGGGGCCTGGGCGACGTCGCTCAGGCGCTCCCGCTGGCGTTGAGCCGTTTTCCCGATACGGAGGTCCTTTTGTTTCTGCCCTATTACGGCAAGATCAAGGACGATCCGTCCATTCGGACGGAGTTCATCGCTTCTTTCGACGTTTCCCTATCCTGGCGAACTGAATACGTCGGTTTATTTCGATTGATTTCCAAGAAACGCAAGGAACGCGTTTTTTTTATTGACAATGAGGGATATTTCAAGCGTGACAAAGTCTATGGAGAGCCGGACGACGGCGAAAGATTTGCCTATTTCTCAAAGGCGATCTTGGAAAGTCTTGTTTATTTGGATGAAACGCCGGACGTCATTCATTGCAACGATTGGCAGACAGCCCTGATCCCCGTTTTGCTCCACGCTTTCTATCAGCAAAAGCTGGGATCCGTCAAAACCGTTTTCACCATCCATAATATCGAGTATCAAGGTTGGGTCCATCCCTATTTTCTCGGAGAGATCCTGGGGCTTCCGGGATCCTATAACAGCGCGTTTCAGCTTGGCGACGGTCATAATTTCATGAAGAGCGCCATTTTGAATTGTGACGCGCTGACGACCGTTTCCCGTACTTACGCCCGGGAGATCTGTGATCCCTACTTCGGTCACGGATTGGAGAAGATCATTTCCGAGCATGCCTTTAAACTTTCAGGCATCGTCAACGGCATCGATACCGACGTAAACGATCCGGCGCATGATAACAGCCTTCTATTCCGCTATGATAAAAACTGTTTTGCCGAAGGGAAGGCGCAAAATAAAGCCGCTTTGCAAAAGGAACTCGGCCTTGACGTTCGTCCGGAAGTACCGCTCATCGGTATGGTTTCCCGGCTTGTTTCCCATAAGGGCTTTGATTTGTTTTGCGACGCACTTTGGGAACTGTGCAACTGGGACGTGCAGATCGCCGTTCTCGGCACCGGCGACGCTGCTTTTGAAAATGCGCTTCGGGAAGCAAGCCGCAGGGCGCCGGGTAAAATCGCCGCGAAGATCTGTTTCAGCAAGGATCTTGCTTCCCGGATCTACGCCGGGGCGGATCTGTACTTGATGCCGTCCAGAAGTGAGCCGTGCGGTCTGTCACAACTGATCGCCATGCGGTACGGAACGATCCCCGTCGTTCATGAAACCGGCGGGTTGAAGGATACCGTTCTACCATTTTTGATCCATAGCGGCGAAGGCTATGGATTTACGTTCCAGAGCTTTACCCGGGAGGATCTTTTGGATGCGATCAGACGCGCTCTTACTGTTTACGGAACGGATCGCGAGCTTTGGAACAGGGCGATCAAAAACTGTATGTCCGCCGATCTTTCCTGGAAAAAACCTGCCAAAGAATATCTTGCGCTATATCAGCGTTTGACGGATAATACCTGATCAAAGGAGTGTCTCATGAAACAAGAAGAAGCATTGAAAAAATTGAATGAAACCGCCACCCGTTTGTTTTCCTGCAATTTGTCCGAATGCACGGAAAAACAAGCTTATAAAGTGGTATGCACGCTATTGCGCGGCATTCTTGCCACCAAGAGAAAAGAATTTAAGGATGAGATCCAGCCGAAGGGTAAAAAGCAGGTTTACTATATGTCCATGGAGTTTTTGGTCGGGACATCTCTTAGAAACAATCTGTTCAACCTCGGTTTGGAAAAGACCTTCCGGGACGTTCTGTCCAAGGAAGGGTTCGATATAGAAAAACTGTATGACCTGGATCCGGACGCAGGCCTTGGAAACGGTGGTCTCGGCAGGTTGGCTTCTTGCTACCTGGACTCTCTCACCGGAAACGATCTGCCCGCCATCGGTTATTCCATCCGATATGAATTCGGGATCTTTAAGCAAAAGATCATCGACGGATGGCAGATGGAATTTCCCGATAACTGGTTGGATCGCGGTGAAGTTTGGCTGCAGCCCCGCAATGATGAATGCTATGAAGTGAAGTTTGGCGGCAAGGTATCGGAATGGTATGATAACGGGCAGTTCCGGGTCGCTCAAACGGGCTATCAAAGCGTCACCGCCGTTCCTTACGATATGTATATCTCCGGCTATGACTGTAAGGCGGTGAACAAGCTCGTCCTTTGGAGCGCAAAGCTTCCCAGCTTCGATATGGGCGCGTTCTCCCGGGGAGAATATATTCGTTCTCTGGAAGAGAATACAATGGCGGAAGTGATCTCCAAGGTGCTTTATCCCGCGGATAATCACGTGGAAGGCAAGCGTCTGCGCTTAAAACAGCAGTACCTGTTGGTCAGCGCCTCCTTGCAGAGCATCCTCTCCCATCATCTGAAACGGAACGGTTCTTTGGATACTCTGCCGGAACACGTTGCCATCCATATCAACGATACGCATCCCGCCCTGTGTGTGCCGGAGTTGATGCGTCTGCTTATGGATGAACACGGCTTCGGATGGGATGAAGCCTGGGACATTACGACCAAAACGCTCTCTTACACGAACCACACCGTAATGAGCGAGGCTCTGGAGCGTTGGAGCGAATGGCTGTTCGAGGAGCAGCTGCCCCGCGTTTACGCCATTACGAAGGAGATCGACCGCCGGCTTCGTGAGAAGCTGTGGCAAGCGTATCCCGGCGACGTGGGCAAGATCGAATATATGGCTGTCATTTCCGGCGGGGAAGTGCGTATGGCAAACTTGTGCCTTGCGTGCTGCCACCATATCAACGGCGTTTCCAAATTGCACACGAAGATCCTGGAGGACAGTATCTTCCACGATTATTATCAACTGGATCAAAGCCGCTTTTTGAACGTCACCAACGGCATTGCTTATCGGCGCTGGCTTTGTCAGTCAAACCCCGCTCTGTCTTCTTTCCTGGAAAAAAAGATCGGCAAGGGCTTTTTGAACGACGCTTCCGAGCTTCTTAAACTTCTCAAATTCAAAGACGACGAAGAAGTTCTGCAGGAGCTGGGGAAGATCAAGCTTGCCAATAAAAAACGCCTTGCGAAATACATTGCCGAGAAAAACGGCGTCAACGTTGACCCCACATCTATCTTTGACGTTCAAGTGAAGCGTCTGCACGAATATAAGCGCCAGCTTCTCAACGTTCTTCATATCCTGTATTGCTATCAGCAGATCAAACGGAATCCCACTGCGCCTTTCACGCCCCGCACCTTCATTTTTGGCGCGAAAGCGTCTGCCGGGTACACCCTGGCAAAGCAGATCATCAGCTTGATCATTTCCGTTTCTGAACTAATCAATTCCGATCCGATCGTGCGGGATAAGATCCGAGTGGTGTTTTTGGAGGACTATCGGGTATCTCTCGCCGAGATCATCATTCCGGCAGCCGAGATCTCAGAGCAGATCTCCATCGCCGGTAAGGAAGCGTCCGGGACGGGAAATATGAAACTCATGATCAACGGCGCTGTAACACTCGGCACGCTGGACGGAGCCAACGTGGAGATCTTAGAGCAGGTCGGCAAAGACAATATGTTCCTCTTTGGTATGACAGTGGATGAAGTGGAAGCGCTGTGGCGCAGCGGCTACAATCCCCAGGACTTCCTTTCTGCGGATCCCGATCTTATGGGCGTTGTGGATATGCTTACCAGCGGCATTCTCGGCAGACATTTTGAAGAGATTTACGCCTCGCTTTTGACCAATCGTTTCGGTGCGGCGGATCAATATATGACTCTGGCGGATTTCGGAGATTACGCCCGCGCACAGCGGGACGTATCGTCGGCATATCGGGATCAGAAGAGATTTCTGCAAATGTCTCTTACCAATATTGCGAAAGCCGGCGTGTTTTCAGCGGATCGCGCTGTTCTGGAGTATGCGGATAAGATCTGGAAGATGATCTGATGCGCATCCTGTTTGACAGCAAAGATCGCCGTTTTAAAGAGCCGTTTGGGACTTTGAAGCCATCCGAAGCGTGTCAAATGACGGTTTTGATCCCTTCTCAGATCTATCCGGTCGCCATGGATTTGATCGTTTTGGGCGAGGACGGCACCCCGCACGCTTCTTTCTCCGCTTCTTTTGCTGGGAAAGAGGATGCATACGACAGGTTTAAGGTAACCTTTGCCTTGCAGGATCCCGGTCTGTATTTCTATTTTTTTCGGATCACGACACAAAACGAATCCTTTGCGTTGTACCGGCAGGGATGGGATCAGACCAATATGGAAGCGGGGGAAACGTGGCAGCTTTCCGTGATCCCGGATTCCTTCGTCACGCCGGAGACGCTTTCCGGCTCCGTTATGTATCAGATCTTCCCGGATCGCTTTGCCGGAAAGGGCGTATGCAATACGTCAGGAAAGCTCAAACCTTTTTGGATCCATGATAACGTGGAAGACACGCCTGCCTGGGAGCCGGATCAGTCCGGTGAGGTGACCAATTCCGACTTTTTCGGGGGAAATCTTGCGGGGATCACGGAAAAACTGGATTATCTTGCCGCGTTGGGCGTCAAGGTCGTTTATCTCAACCCCATTTTCAAAGCCTGGTCCAATCACCGATATGATACGGCGGATTATTTGAAGATCGATGAATTGCTTGGGACGGAAAATGATTTTCGCGCCTTGTGCCGGAAAGCGCATGCCCTGGGGATGAAGATCATTCTGGACGGCGTTTTCTCCCACACCGGAAGCAGAAGCGTCTATTTTGATGAAACGGGTGAATTCGGTCACGGCGCCGTTTCCGATCCTGCTTCGCCTTATCGCGATTGGTTTCAGTTTAAGCGTTTTCCCGACGATTATACCGCCTGGTGGGGCGTGAAGACTCTGCCTTGCGTGGATGAAATGCAGCCGTCCTATCGGCATTTTATCATCGGCGGGGAGGACAGCGTGATCGCGCATTGGCTCAAGGCAGGCGCTGACGG
Organism: uncultured Clostridia bacterium; assembly: GCA_946645685.1. GTDB lineage: Bacteria > Bacillota > Clostridia > Oscillospirales > SIG627 > RGIG5579. Next base: position 9,465 of record CAMPCJ010000048.1, read on the forward strand.
GTTTCGTCTGGATGTGGCGGATGAACTGCCGGACGCTTTCATGAAAGAATTGCGCGATCGTTTGAAAGAGATAAACCCGGACGCTCTTCTCATCGGCGAAGTCTGGGAGGACGCCTCCAACAAGATCAGTTACGGCGTTCGACGGAAATACTTTTCCGGCGGGGAACTGGATTCCGTTATGAATTACCCCTTCAAGGATGCGATCTTGTCTTACGCATCTGGGAGTGATAACGGGCTTGCGCTCCGCGGCACCGTCATGACGATCGTTGAGAATTATCCGCAAAAGGTACACGGCTTGTTGATGAATATGCTTTCCACCCACGATACCTGCCGGATCCTGACCCTTTTATCTCCGTCTCCCGCGCCTGAGCAAAAATCGGAACGAGCGGTTTTTCGTATGAAGGAACAGGATCGTGTCGTTGCCGAGGAAAGACTGAGGCTTGCTTTCTTTCTCCAATTCGTTTTGCCCGGTATGCCCTGTATTTTTTACGGGGACGAGATCGGGACGGAAGGTTTTGAAGACCCTTTTTGCCGCTCTTATTTCCGTTGGGATCGGGTCAAGGGCAATCCGTTGTTTTCTTTCGTTTCCAAGCTTTCTGCCATTCGGAACGGCGAGGAAGCTTTGAAGCGCGGCGAAACCGAAGTCGCCTCAGACGGGCAGGGAAGCATTACCGTGACCCGCTCTTTAGAAAACGAGACCTTGATCGCCGTTGTGAACAATGATCAGGCAAAGAACGTTGCAAATCTCGGAAGTGTTTTGATCTCCGGGAAGTCGCATGAAGGCAAGGGCGGATATTTGCTGGAACAAAACGGATTTATTCTTTTTCGCGTCAAAGGCAAATGATTCCAGCGCCCTTTTCGTAAAAAAGATCTCATCTTTTTCTGATGAGATCTTTTTTTGATTTCTTACTTATTTGTCTTTTGCATTTGTTCCAGAATACGGAACAGCTCCGTTTTTCGCGAGGATTCCGTTACGGGGCCGACCCTATCGCCAAGCTCCAGGTAATGCAGCCCGTCCGGATTTTGATCCCAGATGGGAAGTCCGTCTCCGTTGGGGTCGCCGGTTTTAACAAAATTCACCCAATACGCCTTCATGATGCCGCTCAAGTCCCGATCGTTTTCCTCATATAACTTGGATCCGTCGGGAATATTCCCGTAACAGTAGACCTCTTCGCCGCTGTGCCAGCAGCTGAGCCTTTTGTTTTCTTTGGTAAAATAATACTCATACACGGGTATGTTGTTTTGAACGGCCGCTTTGTTCAACGCGTGATGCGGGTAGTCAAAAAAGACGGCTCCGTAAATCTCCGCCCAGTTTTCGGAAGCACTCTTGTCGTCGCGGGCGGCATAGAGAGATAACACGTCGTCGGCGTATTCCTTGAAATACGCTTTGATCTCCCGTTCCATAGAAGCCGTCGTGGTTTTGGTGAACAACAAAAACGGAGCGCTTTCCAAGCGATTGAAGCCGTGAAGGATGGCTTCTTCGTTGTGGATCCCTTTTTGGTACGACTTATAGGGCGTTTCGGTGAGGGCATATCCGTCTATGGTAATATGGTGTTCCGTTTCAGCAGACGAGACGATCTTGCTTGCGGGCAGTTTTCTCAGATCCGATAAGTCTTTTGCGGCGTAACGTTCCAAAACCTTCTTTCCGTCTTCTATCGCCTGATCGAAATTGCGGAAGGAATGGGGTGGCTGCTCGCATGCGACGGTGGAGCTTTCCAGAATGACTCGCTTGAACAAACCCTTGGCAAGGGGTGAGGTACAAAGCGCGCTGACGGACGCCGCGCCTGCGGATTCGCCTGCCAGGGTAACGTTTTCAGGATCTCCGCCGAAGGCTTTTATGTTGTCCCGCACCCATTCCAGCGCTTTGATCTGATCTAATAAGCCGTAGTTCCCGGTCGTAGCGTTGGGAGATTCATCTGCAAGTTCCGGTAAAGCCAAATAGCCGAAAACGCCGAGGCGGTACCCCATATTGACGACAATAACGCCGTCACGAGCCATTCCTTCACCGCTGTAATCTTCGTACCAAGGCTGTCCCGTTTTTAAGGATCCGCCGTGAACGTAAACCAGAACAGGGAGCTCTTTCTGTTCCCCGGCGGGCTTCCACACGTTTACGTAAAGCGCGTCCTCCGAGACGGCGGGGGCGTAATTGTCATGGAAATCAAACCAGTTATAATCGTGGTAGCCAATGATGCGCGCAAGGGAGTCAATGATGGGGAGATTTCGCGGCTGCATCGCCATCGGCGCAAAATGATCCGCTTTCAAAACGCCGTCCCAATTTGCCGGATCCTGCGGCTCTTTCCATCGAAGATCGCCTACCGGCGGCGCCGCGTAGGGGATGCCGGCGTACAATTCCACATCGCCGTCCGGGTTGACTACTCCTGTCACCTTGCCGTTTTTCAGACTTACAACGTCCGTTTCCCCGCCACTTTTCCCGGAAAATGCCGGAACACGCCTTTCCGCCGGGAAAGTGATCAAAAGCACAACGGCAAAAAGAGCAACGTATCCCACCCAGGCACAGATCTTCCATGGCACGGCAGGCAGCATTTTTCTCTCAAATAGTACGAAAAAGCCAACCGTTGCGGCAATCGTCAGGATCCATCCCCAAACAGAGTTTTGATTGAGTTCCAATATCATAAGAAACAGAAAGCAAAGCAGGATCGTGATCAAACGTCTGGCGATCATAGTGTCCTCCCGTCTTTTTGATAAGTTATTCTAACACGCTTTTTCGCGATTGTAAAGATTTGCTCGTTTCATCGTATCAATACGGCAAGGGGCGGCTGACTAAAAAAACGCGGCAAAGCAAAAACGCTTCGCCTCAAACCTGTTTGCAAAGTTTACGGGATGAAAACACAAAAAGTGAAGGTTGCCCCGACGGGCAAGTGATGTTACGGCTATCGCCGTAGTGATGATTGCCGCTGACGCGGCAAGTGATGCGACGTGAGACGCTGTATGCAATCAACGCGAAGCGTTGTATGATATCACTTGCGAGAGCAAGTGTATGGAATCAGCCCGCAGGGCTGTATGGCATCAAGCCGACGGAGGAAGAAATACACGCTGACGCGTGATGACATACACGGCTTCGCCGTGATTACATGCAACGCGCTTTGCGCGTTGATAACATACACGCCTGCGGCGTGATTTCATTCCAAGCCTTCTTCCGTCGGCTTGGATTCAAAAAGCAGTGATTTGTCGGTAGACAAATCACTGCTTTTTGATGGTGCGGGTAACAGGAGTTGAACCTGCACGGTTGCCCACCGGAACCTAAATCCG
>CAMPCJ010000049.1 GCA_946645685.1 uncultured Clostridia bacterium
CGTTTTGGCGCGGAGAACGGAGAAGAAGCGGTCGCCCGTGTCCTGGGTAAGGCTCCACAGCATCAAGCCGCAGCCCGCCCGGCAGGCGAAATCGAACTTTTCCCCGAAGGCTTCGTCGGACTCGTAGGTGACGAACAGGTCGCCCCGGGTCATATAGGAGCCCACAAAGCCCCGCGCCCCCCGCTCCGTGTGCTTGATCCAGGCGGGGTCGGCGATGAGCGCCTCGATCCCCTTGCCCTGGACGGTGCCGCTGTCATAGGCGCCGGGGAGCGGCAGCTTCACGGCTTTGCCGGGAGAGCCGGGGGCGGCTTCTCCCTCCGTTTGATAGGCTTTGCCGTAGGCGGCGCAGCCCAAAAGGATCTGTTCGGGTCTGACCCCGCCCTGCAGGAGAAGGGATACGCCCCCGGCGGCGCTGACGCCCCAGCCCCCGTCCGCCCGGGACGCCCACAGGGGGGAGGCGTGGGTGGCTCTGTCCTGCCGCCCCAGGTCGTAGCACATCACGTTGAAGTAGTCCACCGTTTGCGCCAGGGTCGCCAGGTCGAAACGATCCGCTCCCAGCCCCCACCGGGTGGCGGGCACGGCGCAGGTGATGAGAAAGTCCTCGCCCCCCGCCTGCCGCAGGGCTGCCGTCAGCGCGTTCATCCCGTCCCGATCCGGTCCGCCGCCCTCCCGGGTGGTCTCCCAATCCAGATCCACGCCGTCCAGCCCCCGCTCTTTGGCGCCCGCCGTCAGCGCGGCGGCGAAGGCTTCCCGTTGTTCCGGGTCGGCGGCAATCCCGCGCAGGCGGGCGGCGGAATCGGCGGCGTTGGCGGAAAAGCTCAAAACCAGGGACACACCCTGTTTCTGCAGTTCCCGCGCCTGCTCCGGCACGGTGGGAAAGGACAAGCCCTCTCCGTCAAAGCGGGCGAAGGCGAGGTAGATCAGATCCACCAACTCCGCCCCGTCCGGGGGAAACAGGCTCTCCCGTCCCTCCATAAACGCCGGCACGGCGCCGCACTGCAGGTAGATCGCCACCGGGGGTCTGCCCTCGGCGAAGCCCTCGAAGTCCTCCCCGAAAACGAAGTCCTCCGGATCGGCGCTCTCCCGTCGCCCGCACCCCGCCGGGGCAAGGAGCAGGGCGAAAAGCAGGACAAGGCAGAGCGCTTTCACGCTCTGCCTGCCCACGCCCTTACGCGGGATCATAACGGATCTCACCGGACTCGGAAAGGGTCGCCTTGAGGGAATCGCCCGCCTTCACACTGCCGTCCAGCAGACGGGTGGAAAGGGAATCCTCCACGCTGCGCTGTACGGCGCGGCGGAGGGGACGGGCGCCGTAGACGGGGTCGAAGCCCTCCTGCGCCAGCTTTTCCACCACGCTCTCGTCGAAGGTGAGGGTGATGTCCTGGGCAGCCACCCGCGCCGCCACCTCGTCCAGCATCTTCCGGCAGATGGCGCAGATGTTTTCCCGGCTGAGCCGGTGGAACACGATGATCTCGTCCAGACGGTTCAAAAATTCCGGACGGAAGGTCTCCTTCAGGGCGTTGCGGATCTTCTCCTCGTCGTCCTTGTCCTGGGCATCCTCGGCGGCGCCGGTCTCAAAGCCCATGGTTTTCTTCACCGCCAGGGAAGAAGCGCCGCAGTTGCTGGTCATGATGATGATGGTGTTCTTGAAATCCACGTGCCGTCCGTGGGAGTCGGTGAGAACGCCGTCCTCCAGGATCTGCAGAAGGATGTTGAACACGTCCGGGTGCGCCTTTTCGATCTCGTCGAACAGCACCACGGAGTAGGGCTTGCGGCGGATCTTTTCGGTGAGCTGTCCGCCGTCGTCAAAGCCCACGTAGCCGGGAGGCGACCCGATGAGCTTGGACACGGAATGCTTTTCCATGAATTCCGACATATCCACCCGGATCATCTTGTTGTCCGCACCGAACATCACGGCGGCGATGGCTTTGGAAAGCTCCGTTTTGCCCACGCCGGTGGGTCCGGTGAACAGGAAGGAACCGGCGGGACGGCGGGGATCCTTCAAGCCCGTGCGGCTCCGGCGGATGGCGCGGGCGATGGCGGAGACCGCCTCATCCTGCCCCACGACCCGCTCTTTGAGGATCTTTTCCAGATCGCGCAGACGCTTGGCTTCCCCTTCCAGCAATCTGGAAACAGGGATGCCCGTCCATTGGGTGACCACCGCCGCCACGTCCTCCGGCGTGATGGCGAGATTCGCCCCATCCCGCTCTTTTTTCTTCTCCGCCTCGAGTTTCGCCTCCATGGAGCGGATCTCGGTGAGCAGAGCGCCGGCTTTTTCGTAAGCCTCCTGTGCCACCGCCTTCTGCTTGTCCGCCTCCAGCTGGGCGATGGAAGCGGCGAGCTCCTTTTGCGCCGGGGAGGGCGTCAGGCTTTGGATGCGCTTCCGGGAGGCGGCTTCGTCGATGAGGTCGATGGCTTTGTCCGGCAGGAAACGGTCGGAGATGTATCTGCCGGAAAGCTTCACCGCCGCTTCGATGGCGTCGTCCGGGATGGCGAGCTTGTGATGGGCTTCGTATTTTTCCCGCAGCCCTTTGAGGATGAGGATCGCCTCGTCCTCGCTGGGCTCGCCCACCAGAACGGACTGGAAGCGGCGCTCCAGGGCGGCGTCCTTTTCAATGGTGCGGTATTCCGACAGGGTGGTGGCGCCGATGACCTGCAGATTTCCCCGCGCCAGGGCGGGCTTCAAGATGTTGGAGGCGTCCATGCTCCCCTCCGTGGCGCCGGCGCCCACCAGGGTGTGGATCTCGTCGATGAAGAGGATGATGGAGCCGTCCTCCACCACTTCGTCGATGACGTTTTTGATCCGTTCCTCAAATTCGCCCCGGTATTTGCTGCCCGCCACCATCGCCGCCAGATCCAGGGTGACGACCCGTTTGTTCAACAGCATTTCCGGCACGTCTCCGGCAACGATCTTCTGCGCCAGCCCCTCCGCGATGGCGGTCTTGCCCACGCCGGGCTCGCCGATGAGACAGGGGTTGTTCTTGGTGCGGCGGGACAGGATCTGTATCACCCGCTCCAATTCCTTTTCCCTGCCGATGATGGGATCCAGCCTGCCCTCCCGGGCGTCGGCGGTGAGATCGTGGCCGTATTTCTCCACGTTTTTCAAGCCGCTCTTCTTTTTCTTTTTGCCGTCCGCACCGGCGGGGGCGTCCCCTTCCCGGATGGCGGCGCGGCACGCCTTATACACGGCGGAAAGATCCGCCCCCAAAAGCTGCAGGATCCGCACGCCCAGGGAGTCCGTATCCCCCACCAGCGCCAGCAGCAGATGCTCCGTGCCGGTGGGCGCGTGGGATTTGGCGGCTTCGTAGCCCGCCGTTTGCAGGATGCGCTGCGCCCGGGTGGTGATCTCCATGGTCTCCGGGTGGATGGGGTCGCCCGTTTCACAAAGCTGCACGAGCTTCTCCCGGGCGGCGTCAAAGCTTACGTTCTGCGCCGCCAGGATCTCCCCGGCGGTGCTGTCGTCCGCCAGGAGAAGTCCCAGCAAAAGATGCTCCGAGCCCACGTATTGCTGTCCCAGCTCCGCCGCGGCGGACTGGGCGTTTTCCAACGCCCGACGGGCGTTTTCCGTAAATTCCTGTTTCATCTGTTCCACTTCCCTTCCAGGGTCAATTTTCTTTTCTTTCCAGGGCGGCGCGCACCCGGGTGGCACGCTCCTCGTCCCGGGCGGCGTTTGCCGCCAGCGACGCGTCCGCCAGCACCATGGGGGCGGGGGTCACCTCCACCAGAAGGCGATCCAGCACAGCCGTTCCCTGTAGATCCTTCCAGCCCAGGGCTCTGCCCAGGCGTGCCCGGCTGTACAAGTCCAGAAACTCGCCGTAGCTCAGCCGCCGGGCGTAGCGCAGCGTTCCCAGCGCCCGCATGACGCGATCTTCCAGCCCCACGCTGTCTTGATCCGCCAGGGCGTCCCGGGCGCGGGTCTCTTCCAGTTCTACCCGCTCCAGCACCCGGGCAAAGTCCGTCAGGATCTCCTGTTCGGTCTTTTCGCCGCTCATCTGATTGGAGATCTGATACAGGGCGCCGTCGCCCCGGCTGCCTTCTCCGAAGAGCCCCCGCACCGTCACGCCGCTTCCGTTCAGCGCCTCGATCAGCGCGGGCAGGCGCCCGGTCAGCTGCAGGGCGGGCAGGTGGATCATCACCGACAGCCGCAGGGCGGCGCCTAAGTTGGTGGGGCAGGCGGTGAGGTATCCCCAGGGCGCCTGATACGCCACGGGGAGCCGCTCCTCCACCTTTCTTTCCAGCGCCAATCCCTTCTCCAGCGCCGCTTCCAGCTGCTTGCCGGGCAGGATCACCTGCAGGCGCAGGTGGTCTTCCTCATTGATGAGCAGAGCGCTCTCCCCGTCCCGGGAAAGGGCGAGACCCGCGCCCCTGCCCTCCCGCGCCAGCGCGACGGAGGCAAGGTGGGTCTGGACGTAGGCGTTCTTTTCCAGCTCGCTCGCCTGGTCGAAGGGGACGAAGGTGAGCGGCAGATCCGAAAGCGCCGAGCGGATGCGCTCAAACACCTTTTCCTTCCCCGCCTCGTCCAGACTGCCGGGAAAGGGGGTGTCCTTCAGGTTCCGGGCAAAGCGCGCCCGGGTGGACAAAACGGGGCTGAAGGTTTCGGATGCCGCTTCATACCAGCGCATCTTACCTGCCCTCCAATCCCCGGATCTCATCCCGGAGCGCGGCGGCTTTTTCGTAGGCTTCCGCCGCCACCGCCTGCTTCAATTCTTCTTTCAGGCGGGCGAGCTTTCCCTCGTCCGTCTCCGCCACATTTTCCGCCGGGGCGGCGCTTTCCGTCCCGCCGGCGGTGAGGGGCGCGCCCTTGTAGCCGCCGGTGAAGGCTTTCAGATCCACCCGATCCCCGAAGGTCTCGTAGCATTGAGAGCAGCCGAACCTGCCGTCCTCCCGGATGGCGGCAAGGGACTTGCCGCAGCGGGGACAGCGCTCCCTCTGCTCCGAGGCGGTCTCGCCGCCGAACAGCCCGGCAAACAGCGGGGAGACGCCGAAGAAGCCGTCGTCCCAGAAGCCGGGCAGGTGGAAGGCTTCCTTCCCCACGCCCTCCCGGGCGGCGCAGTCGGCGCACAGGTGCATTTCCCGCGTCTTGCCGTTGACGTTCTCCTTGTAAAAGACGGTGGCTCTCTTGCCGCACCGTTCACACAGGGTTTGTTTCAATTCTTTCATCTCTGTCACTCCTTTTCCGAAAAGATCTGCAGCAGCACGTTCCGGAACGCCGCCGCCCGGGCGGCGTCCCGCTCCCGCTTTTTCCCGGCGGGGGCGCTGCGGTCGCTGAGAGAGGCTAAGATCAACCGGGCTTCCCGGGGCGTGAGCGTACCGCTGTGCGCCAGCTCCGACAGAAACGCCCGACAGCTTTCAAAATCAATGGCGTCCCCCACCGCCTGGTAAAAATGCATCAGGTACTCGTCCTTGGTCATGGGCACCTTGCGGATGCGGATGAAGCCGCCGCCGCCCCGCCGGCTCTCCACCACGTACCCCCGCTCCGGGGTGAAGCGGGAGGTGATGACGTAGTTGATCTGGCTGGGCACGCAGCCGAAGCGATCCGCCAGCTCGTTCCGCCCGATGGAAAGCTCCCCGTGGGCGTCCTCCAGCATTTTTTCAATGAGCCGGGCGATCTCCTGTGAAAGTACCATAGCTTGCATCCCTTCTTTGACTTTGACTTTCTTTGACCTTCTGTCCGTAGTATACGTCCGGGAGCGGGATCTGTCAAGGTCAGAAAAGGTCAGATTTTCTATGTAAAGACCCCCTTTTCCTTTGTTTTTCTCTTCTTTTCTCCGTTTTTCTCACCGGGACGGCTTTTTTTATTTTTTTCTTGCGCTTAGGGGGCGCTTTCCGTTATAATAGGAAATTGAAGAAAACTGCGGAGGACGAGCCCGTGAGAATGAGAAAACACAAACATACCGAAGAGCGCCTGGCGCTGTGCGCCTCTCTTTTGCCGGAAAACCCCGGGGAAAACCGGGGGGCGTGGCGGAAACTCTTCGCCGCCCGGATGGAGCGGGAGCCGGTGGGGCTGGAGCTGGAGATCGGCTGCGGCAAGGGGGGCTTTATCCTCCAGCTTGCCGAACGCCATCCCCACGTCGCCTTCGTGGCGGTGGAGGTGTGCCGGGAGGCGCTGCTTTTGGCGGTGGAAAAATGCAAAGCCGCCGATCTGAAAAACGTGTTGTTCCTCTGCCTGGACGCGGCGACCTTAGGGGAGATCTTCGCCGACGGGGAGGTGGAGCGGATCTATCTGAACTTTTCCGACCCCTGGCCGAAATCCCGCCACGCCAAGCGGCGGCTCACCGCCCCCGCCTTCCTCGCCCTCTATCAGACCCTGCTCGCCCCCGGCGGCACGGTGCGGCAGAAGACGGACAACGCGCCCCTGTTCGCCTACTCCCTGTCCTCCTTCCGGGAAAACGGCTGGGCGCTTTCTCAGGTGACGGACGATCTGCACAACAGCCCGTGGGCGGCGGATAACCTGATGACGGAATACGAAAAGACCTGGTCGGAAAAGGGCTTTTCCATCCACGCCCTCACCGCCGCGCCGCCCCGGAAAGCATGAAGGAATTCCGTGTGGGCGCCAACGACGCCGGTCAGCGCCTGGATAAATTTGTGGAAAAGGTCACCGTGGGACTGCCCAAAAGCCTTTTGTACAAAGCCGTTCGCACCAAGAAGATCAAGGTGAACCGCAAGCGGTGCGAGCCGGGGCAGATCCTCGCCGAAGGGGACGGGGTGCTGTTGTTTTTGCCCCCGGAATTTTTCGGGGAAAAGGACGATTCCTTTCTCCGTCTGACCCCCCGCCTGACCGTGGCGTATGAGGACGAAAACATCCTGGTGGCGTGCAAGGAGGAGGGGCAGTCCTGTCACAGCGACGAGACCCAGACCACCGGCACCCTCATCGATCATATCAAAAGCTACCTGGCAAAAAAGGGCGAATACCGCCCGGAAGCGGAAAACGCCTTCGCCCCCGCCCTGTGCAACCGCATCGACCGGAACACCTCCGGGCTGGTGATCGCCGCCAAAAACGCCGCCGCCCTGCGGGGGATGAACGAGATCATCCGGGCGCGGCAGGTGGAGAAGATCTATCTGGCGTGGATCCACGGCGCCCTGGCAAGCGCCGGGGAAGTGACTCTGTATTTGAAAAAGAACGAGGGGGAAAAGACCGTTTCCGTCTCCCCCGTGCCCCGGGCGGGGTACCTCACGGCGGTGACGGCGTACCGTCCCCTGGTCACCCGGGGAGACCGGCAGCTGCTGGAGATCCGCCTGCACACCGGGCGCACCCATCAGATCCGGGCGAGCTTCGCCTTTTTGGGGCATCCCCTGGTGGGGGACGGCAAGTACGGCAAAGACCGCTCCGACCCCGTCTTTCCCCATCAGGCGCTGCGGGCGCAGACCCTGCTGTTCCATCCCGACGCCGCCTCCCCCCTGGCGTATCTGGCGGGACTGCGGGTGGACGCCCCGGAGGACGTCCGCTTTTCACGGACAAACTGAGCGTCTCTTTTCCCTTTTTTCCCCTTTTTTCGAGGCGAGAGCTGTGGAAAACGGTGGGGAAAACCGGAAAAACCCCGTCAAACCGTTCCCGCTTTTCCACATTTTTCACATCCTTCTGTGGAAAACTTGGAAGACAGGACGCCTTTTAAAAAAATCTTGAAAAAAAGTCGAAGAAAAAAAAGTACGTTTTGACTTTTCCCCGTATATATCAAATGTAACGACGCGAAAGGAGGATGGTCTATGGCGCTGCCGGACGGATTTTTACAGGAACTGATCGCCCGCAATCCCTTAGAGGACGTGGTGCGCCAATACGCGGACGTGAAGCGCGCCGGGTCGAACCTGGTGTGCCGCTGTCCCTTTCATTCGGAAAAGACGCCCTCCTTCACCATTTACGCCAACCCCAGCCACTTTTACTGCTACGGCTGCGGCGCCGGGGGGGACGTGGTCACCTTCGTGAAGCGGATCGAAAATCTGGACTTCATGGGGGCGGTGGAATACCTCGCCAACCGGGCGAATCTCCCCATGCCGCAACAGGTGCCGGGAGAAGCGCGGGTGGACAAGAAGCGGTATTATGAAATGAACGCCGCCGCCGCCCGCTTCTGGCACAAGATCCTGTTCTCCCCCCAGGGGAAGAAGGGGCTGGACTACCTCACCGGGCGGGGGCTGACGGTGCCGGTGATCAAGCGCTTCGGTCTGGGCTACGCCCCGGACAGCTTCGATCTGCTCACCGGTCACTTAACTGGTCTGGGATACAAGCCCAAAGAGATCAAGGAAAATTTCTTAGGCGGCATTTCCGCCAAAACGGGAAAACTCTTCGACTACTTCCGCAACCGCGCCATCTTCCCCATCATCGACGTGGCGGGGAACGTTCTGGGCTTCTCCGGGCGCTTTGTGGGAAAGGCGGGTCCGGACGACCGGAAGTATTTCAACACCAACGACACGCCGGTGTACAAGAAGAGCCGGCACCTCTTCGCCCTGAATCTGGCAAAGAACAGCCCGGACAAGGAATTCGTTTTGTGCGAGGGGAACATGGACGCCGTGTCCCTCCACGCCGCCGGGATCACGGGCGCGGTGGCGTCCCTGGGCACCGCCCTCACCGGGGAACAGTGCCGGCTGCTCGCCCGCTTCACCGACCGGGTCGCCCTGTGCTACGATTCCGATGAAGCCGGGCAGAAAGCCACGAAAAAAGCCATTCGCCTGCTCACCGGCGCCGGGATCCGGGTGCGGGTCATCACCTTGCCGGACAAGGGTCCGGGGGGCGAGGCGGTGAAGGATCCGGACGATTTCGTGCATCTCTTCGGCAAGGCGGGCTTTCTGGACTGTCTGGAAAAGGCCCCCGGCTCCAGCGAATACCTCTTCTCCCTTCTCGAGGCGAAAAACGACCTGTCCACCATGGACGGGAAGCTCGCCTTCTCCCGGGACGTGGTCGCCTTCCTGTCCGAGCTCTCAAACGCCGTGGAGCGGGAATTGTTCATCCGCCGCGCCGCCGCCGTCACCGGGCTTTCCGTGGAGGTGATCCGGGCGCAGGCGGACAAGCGCTTTATCCGCGACAAGGCGGACGAAGAGAAAAAGCGGGTCTCCCAGGACGTGCGGAAGGGCAGGGGCTTCGGCGACCGGGTCAACCCGGACAAGGCGCGCTTCTCCGCGCAGGCGTCCAAGGAGGAAGCGGTGCTGGGCATCCTGCTCCTCCGCCCGGATCATCTGGTCTCCCCCGCCCTGCGGGAGAAGCTGTCCCCGGATCTGTTTCGCTGCGAATTCACCCACCGGGCGCTGGTCGCCCTGCTGGAGCTTTCCCGGGACGGGGAGATCCCGGATCTGTCCCTCTTGAACGAGTCCTTCTCCCCGGAGGAAATGGCGGAGCTGGAAGGGATGCGCCGCCGCCGGCAGGAGATGGCGGACAATTCCCCCAAGGTTCTTGAGGAGTTGTTCGACCGCTTGAAGGAGGATCGGGAAAAAAGCGAAAACGCCGCTTCCCCCCTGTCCTCGGACTGGCTGGAAAAAGTAAAGAAATCCAAAAAACGATCGACGGAATAAAGGAGCAAAATATGACGAAAGCTGTTGAAAACCCCACGGAAGAGCGGGAAGAGATGTCCCCGGAAATGAAGCTGAAAGCCGCCTTTGACGCCATCATCGAAAAAGGCAAAGCCAAAGGATCCCTGACCAATTCCGAGATCATGGCGCTTTTGGAGGACGTGGAGTACGAGGAGGATCAGCTGGAAAAGCTGTACGACGTGCTGGAGGCGAGCGGCGTGACCATCGCTTCCTTTATGGAGGAGATCCCCCCCGAGGAATTGAAGGACGAGGAAGAGGTGGAGCTGCCCGAGACCAACCAGGACATGGAAGAGATGCTGGCGGGAGAAGGCATGGCGCTGGAAGACCACGTCCGGATGTACTTAAAGGAGATCGGCAAGGTGCCGCTGTTGTCCGGCGATGAAGAGCTGGAGCTGGCGCGCGCCATGGTGGAGGGCGAGACCGAGGAGGAGCGGGACGCTGCCAAGCAGAAGCTGGTGGAAGCCAACCTCCGTCTGGTGGTGAGCATCGCCAAGCGCTACGTGGGCAGAGGGATGTTCTTCCTGGATCTGATCCAGGAGGGGAACCTGGGTCTGATGAAGGCGGTGGAGAAGTTCGACTACACCAAGGGCTACAAGTTTTCCACCTACGCCACCTGGTGGATCCGTCAGGCGATCACCCGCGCCATCGCGGATCAGGCGCGCACCATCCGCATTCCCGTGCACATGGTGGAGACCATCAACAAGGTGCTGCGGGTCAGCCGTCAGCTGCTGCAGGAATTGGGGCACGAAGCCACCCCCGAGGAGATCGCCGAGGTGATGAACATCCCCGCCGAGAAGGTGCGGGAGACCATGAAGATCGCCCAGGAGCCCGTTTCCCTGGAAACGCCCATCGGGGAGGAGGAGGACAGCCATTTGGGGGACTTCATCCCCGACGACGACGCCCCCGCCCCCGCGGAAGCCGCCAGCTACGCCATGCTCCGGGAGCATCTGGACGAGGTGCTGCACACCCTCACCCCCCGGGAAATGCAGGTGCTGAAGCTCCGCTTCGGCTTTGACGACGGCCGTACCCGCACCCTGGAGGAAGTGGGCAAGGAATTCAACATCACCCGGGAGCGCATCCGGCAGATCGAGGCGAAGGCGCTGCGCAAGCTCCGCCATCCCAGCCGCGCCAAGAAGCTCAAGGATTATCTGGACTGAGCCTTCGGGCAAGTCGTACAGTTTTTCCGCGGCTGTTTTATCCATATTAACAAGGGCAATTTTCTTGACAGTGCCCAGAAATTCGTGTAGAATAAGAAGAGTATGAAACGACCCGGCGTTGCCGAATGCAAGGAGGATCCCGTAAGATGACCAAACGTTTTCTCAGCCTTCTTTTGGCTTTGTTGATGATCTTTCCCCCGGTCCTGACGGCGTGCTCGTCCAGTCAGAGCGAGACCGAGGAGGAAACGGAAGATCAGCAGGATGACGTGCTGCGCAAGTACATTGCCGTCACCCTTTACGGCATTATGGACGATTCCACCACGGAAGACGGCCTGGCGGCGGTGGAGGAAAAGATCAGCAACTACTGCGTCGCCCGGTACAAGACCAGCGTGGATCTGCGCCTGTTCCGGGAATCGGAATACGAAAACGCGCTGAAAGTCCAATACGACGGCTTTGCGGTAAAGGATGAAGAAGCGCGGGTGGCGCAGGAGCAGGCGGCGGAATCCTCCCGCCTGGAAAAAGAGCTGCTCCGGGGCATGACCAAGGAAGAAAAGCAGGCGTACAGCCAGCAGAAGCGCATTGCCGAAAAGGAAGCCAAGGAAGCGGCGAAGCGCGCCAAGGAAGAAGAAGCCAAGCTGGTGGAGGAAGGCAAGGATCAGGCGGTGGGCGCCGAGGAGATCCAGCTGGACATTTTGTACCTGCCCACCAAGGAAGCCTATTATGAAGCCGTTGCCAACGGTCAGCTGCTGGAGCTGGATTCCTACCTGGCAAGCGCCGACAAGAACAAGCTCATCGCCAACTACGTCCATCCCGGCTTCCTCACCGGCGCCAAGGTGGACGGCAAGATCTACGGCATTCCCGTGAACGCCGGCATCGAGACGAAGGAAACCTACCTGGTGGTGAACAAAGCCCTTTCCGAAAAGTACGGCGTGGACTGGTCTCAGGTCCACTCCCTGCTGGATCTGGAGGACGTGTTCGCCCGGGTGAAAGCCGCGGAGGGCGTGACCCCCGTGGTGGGCGACTTCGGTCCCGAGGACGTGGTCTTCTTCGCCCCCGACGGCATGAGCGCCGGCCACGCCGCCGCATTCAACACCTCTCTCTTGCCCGGTGATCCCTTCACCTCCGACTCCTTCTATCAGAAGACCGAAGTCAAGAAGGAAAAGGACGCCGACGGGAAAGAAGTGGAAGTGGAAGAGGTCGTGGACGTAGCCAGCCCCGTGGTGAACACCTTCACCACCGCGGGCGCCGACGTGAACACCAACTTCTACCGCTTCGCCCAGTGGAAAAACCGCTGGCGCCAGGCGGGCTATATCGCCGACAGCGGCAACAATTTCTTCCTGTCCGTGCAGGAGCTGAGCGAAGAGGAACGGCAGGCGCAGGAAGACGCCGGCTACCTCACCGTCCTGTACAAGGGCGCCCCCTTCACCACCGATGAAGCGCTCAAGCACGGCGTTTACGCCGTTTCCTCCCGCTGCACCGCGCCGGAGCGTGCCATGGAGGTGCTGCAGCTGTTCTACACCGACGACACGCTGCACGACTATTTCGCCTTCGGCATTGAGGAGACCAACTACGTGGTCAATCCCGACGGCACCGTCCATATCATCGACCCCACCTACAAGATGGACCCCTTCAAGTCCTTCAACCTGTTCTTGGGGCACCTGCCGGAAGAGCTGGGCGCTTCCTACACCAAAACGTCCAAGGCGAAGAACCTGAACGCCAATCCGGATCCCTTCCTGGGTCTGGGCAACGTGGATTGGGATTCCGAGGAGCTGGCGGAATGGAAAGCCGCCTTCGCCGACTGGGAGCGGGTAGCGGGCGACCGCTTCCGTCAGCTGTACCACGGCGCCGGGAACGCCTTGCAGCTGTGCGAGTCCCTGACGGCGGATCTGAACAACCCCGCTCTCGTGAGTAAGACCCTCCAGGAATTTCTGGAGTCCAAGTTCGTGGCGGAGACCTTAAAGCCCAACGCCGCCGCCCTTGCCGCCCAGGACGGCACCGCCAAGGAAGCCGGCACCACCTACAAGACGGACGGCGGCACCGCC
>CAMPCJ010000050.1 GCA_946645685.1 uncultured Clostridia bacterium
CGTCGGCAAGGTGGGAGCGGAGCTGACCGCTGGTCTTCAGGTTGGTATAGAGGATTGGGCGATGTTCCCGGGGATAGCGCAGTCTGCGCCGACCCCATACGCCAACGGGACGGCGTGATCAGTAGCAAGGACATCGTCCGCTTGAAGAACTACTTTGCCAATTACAACGACGAGACCGGGCTTTCCACCGTTGTCCTGGGACCTGCCGCCTGACCCAATACAGCCGAAGCCACCGTCAGAAAAAGCCTGCACGACTGTGCAGGCTTTTTCTGAACAAAGAAAAGAGACCTTCCGGGGAAGGTCTCTTTTTGTATGTTGTTCGGCTCAGGCCTCGGGCTGAGGCGCGTCGACAGGACAAACACCGGCGCAAGCACCGCATTCGATGCAAGTTTCGGGATCGATCTTTGCCTTGCCGTCTACTTCACTGATGGCGCTGACGGGGCATTCACCCACGCAAGCGAGACAACCGACACATTCGTCCGTGATCTTGTATGCCATGATAGTACCTCCCTTAGATTTTATACCATTGTATCACGAAATTGAAAAAACGCAAGACCTTTTTTCAATTTTGCTCTTGTTCTTCTCCGGAGGGTTGTTCCGCGGGGGCTTCTTTCTTTTCACCCCTGTTTTTCTTTTTCTTTTCGCCGGCGGGCTGCTGCGGAGGCTTTTTGACCTTGGGCACCACGGTCAGATCCGCCGCCTGGTATTCCCGAATGGAGTCCGGCTCCTCCTCCAGGCGTACCCGGCACTTACCGCAAAGCACGTTGGCGTCGGTGACGCTGCCTCTGCCGTCCGGGGTCATCACACAGTTGCCGGGACGGGGGCAGGACTTGCCGCATTCCACGTAGGCGTCATTTTCGTACCGCAGACAGCACATCAGCCGCCCGCAGGTGCCGCTGATCTTGGCGGAGTTGAGGGAAAGATTCTGCTCTTTCGCCATCTTGATGGAGACCTGCTGAAAGTCGTTCAGAAAATCGGCGCAGCACAGGGGACGTCCGCAAATGCCAAGACCGCCCAGCTGCTTGGCTTTATCCCGCACGCCGATCTGCCGCAGCTCGATCCGGGTCTTGAAAACCCCCGCCATATCCTTGACGAACTCCCGGAAATCCACCCTGCCGTCCGCGGTGAAGTAGAAGACGATCTTGGAATTGTCGAAGGCGCATTCCACGTTGGACAAAGCCATTTCCAGCTTATGCTCCTCCACCTTTTCCATCCACACTTTTCTGGCGCGCAGCTCCAGCGCCCGGTTATCCTCCCGGCGCTTTTTGTCCCGGTCGTTCGCGGGGCGCAAAACCTTGCGCAGGGGCAGCACCACTTCCTTGGCGGAAACGGTCTTGTTACCCGCTGTCACGGTGCCGTACTCCGAGGAGGAAGCGGTTTCCACCACCACCTCGTCACCGGGGACGTACGTTCTGCCGGCGGGATGAAAATAGTAACTCTTGCCGCCTCCCCGGAAGGCAACGCCAACCACTTCATATTCCTCCGGCGCGCCGTTGGTGATGACCGCAGGCGCTTCCGGCTTGGTTTCCTTTTCCACTGCTTCTTTCTTAACTTCTTGATCCATTGCTTATAAATCCTCGTAATTCGTAGCTTTGGGCACTACCACGCGAATGTCGGCGCCCACGGCGGTGAGCTTGGGGATCAGATCCTCATAGCCCCGGAAAATGTGATAGATCTCGTCGATCTCCGTTACGCCCCTTGCGGCAAGTCCCGCGATGACCATGGCGATCCCGGCGCGCAGATCTACCGCGCGAACGCTGGCGCCCCGCAGGGAAGGCGTTCCTTCCACCTCGGCGGTTTTCCCGTTCACGGTGATCTTGGCGCCCATCCGCTTCAGTTCCTCCACGTAGCGGAAGCGGGATTCCCACACGCTTTCCGTCAGGCGGGAGGTGCCCCGCGCCAAAGAAAGCAAAACGCACATCTGGGGATTCATATCCGTGGGGAAGCCGGGGTAGGGCAGGGTCTTCACGTTCACGTGGTTTAAGAAGGGGGCTTTTCGGGAAACCGTTACGGAATCGCCGTCCTCCTCCACACGAACGCCCATTTCCTCCAGCTTTGCGGTAATGGATTCCACGTGTTTGGGGATCATATTGGTGATCTTCAATTCACCCCCGGTGGCGGCGGCAAGGATCATAAAGGTCCCCGCCTCGATCATATCGGGAATGATGGTATAGGTCACGCCGTGAAGTTTCTTCACGCCGCGGATCTTGATGGTGTCGGTGCCCGCCCCGCGTATATCCGCGCCACAGGCGTTCAGGAAGTTGGCGGTATCTACGATGTGGGGCTCGTGAGCGGCGTTCTCGATCTCCGTATATCCCTCCGCCCGCACCGCCGCCAGCATCACGTTGATGGTGCCGCCCACAGTGACCACGTCCATGTAAACGCTGGAGCCGCGGAGAATGCCGTTTTGCGCGGCAGCTTCAATGTAGCCGCCTTCCACCTTTACGTCGCATCCCAGCGCCTCGAAGCCCTTGATGTGCTGATCGATGGGGCGGACGCCGAAGTCGCACCCGCCGGGCAGACCCACGTAAGCCCTGCCGAAACGCCCCAGCTCCGCGCCGATGAGGTAATAGGAAGCCCGCATCTTGTTCACAAGCTCATAAGGGGCAATGCCGGGATTGACCACGGAGGAGTCGATCTCCACGGTGTTGGGGTTGATGTAGCGCACCTTCACGCCGACAGACTCTAAAATATCCAGCGAGACCTTCACGTCGCTGATGTTGGGCAAATTCTCGATGATACACTTATCTTCCGTTAAAATAGTGGAAAATATAATGGCAACGGCGGCATTTTTCATGCCGGAAACAGGGATCTTTCCCTTTAAAGGCTTTCCGCCGGAGATGATGATTTTTCCGCGATCCAGATCCATGGTCGAACAATCTTTCCTTTCCCGCGTGGTGCTGTAAAAACAGGTCACGTTTCAGTATATGGTGGAACCCCCATAGGGTGTCAATTTGCTTGCGTCAAAAACTGCGCTTCCCGGTGAAAGCGGGACAGTCCGGTAAACACGTTGGCGTTATCCGCCTCACTCAAAAGCTCCTCCGTCAGATCGAACAGCGCGCACGCCCGCGCGGGCTGAACAACGGCGGCGAGATCCTCGTATTCCTCACCCGGAGAAAAGACTTCGGGCGTGGCGCCGGGATCATTTTGCTTTCGCAAAAGATCCCGCAGGCAGAGCTTTGCCAGCGTCAGAAAATCCGTGTAATCCTGCCGCTTGGTGTCGGCGGGGGATACGATGGTGCAAAGTTTGGTAAATCCGCAGCGGGCGGACAGGGCGCGAAAGTAGGCGAGCACCTCTTCCCGCTGATCGAAAAAGCGGTCGGAGCGCAGCAGTTCTCTCGCTTTTCCCAGGGATCCTCCGCAAAGAGCGGCGGCGATCCCGGCGCGGCGGGCAAGGACTTCGCTGTTCCCGGTCTCCTTTTTCAGAACTTGTGTGATAGCCAAAGGGGAAAGCGCTTCGGTGCGAAGGATCACGCTGCGGCTCCGCACGGTGGGAAGAAGGACGGAGAGGTCCTGCGCCATCAAAAAAAATACGGAACGGGGCCGCACTTCCTCAATGCTTTTCAAAAGAGCGTTCTGCCCCTGCGTGTTGAGCGCGGAGGCGTTGATGAGAAAGATCCGCCAATCACCCTCCACCGGCGCAACGTAAGTCGCTTTCAGAAACTGTCTGACGTCGTCTACGGGAATGAATTTCTTATCTTTTTCCGGATCCAGCTCCCGCACGTCCACGTGTGTGCCGCTCAGGATGTTCCGGCAGTTGCGGCAGGCAAGGCAGGGCGCGCCGTCCGCTTTTTTGTTTTCACAGCAGAACGCCGCGGCGCCCAGGCGCGCGATGGAGCGTTTACCGCTGCCTTCTTCCCCGGCGATGACGTAGCAGCCCGCCGGCATTTCCCGCCGGGCGGCGTCGTAAAGCAGGGAAAGCGCTTCCCGGTTGCCGATCAGCTCTTCCACCATTAGACCTTCTGAAATTTTTCCACGTCCATAACGAAGATGGTGGCGCCGCCCACGGTTACTTCCACGGGATAGGACACCATGCCGGGATTGAACTGAGAGTAATCAATGGGCGTCAGTTGGGTGCGGCGGCGGGAATGCTCCCGGATCAGATCGATCACCCCGTCCACCTTTTCGTCCTCCACACCGGAAATGAAGGTGGTGTTTCCCTTCAGCAGAAAGCCGCCGGTAGACGCCAATTTGGTTACGGGGATCTGCGCTTTGCTCAAGGCGCTCATCACATCCTGGGCATCGTCGTTGTTGACGATGGCGAAGATCATTTTCATAGCGTTTCCTCCCCTCGACAGTTGTTTTGAACTTATACTGAACCGATTTTGACAGTATAACTATATCATATCTTGCACGGTTTGTCAAAAGGTTCTTGCCCTCTCTTTTCGTTTTTCCGCAAAAAGAGAGCGAAGCCGTCGCTCCGCTCTCGAAAACAAAAAGGTTTATTCACTGCGCAGGGCTTCCACCGGGTCTTTTCGAGCAGCCACGCCGGACGGGATCAAGCCCGCCAGATACGTCAGCAGCATGCTGATCGCCACCAGAACAACGGCGCCCGTCACCGGCAGCGCCGCGCCGATGGTTTCGATCCCCGTCAGGGCGCGGATGATGATGTTGATGGGAATGATCAGAAGCAGGGTAATGCCGATGCCGATGGCGCCCGCCGCGAAGCCCTCAATGAGGCATTCCGCGTTGAATACCCGGGAAACGTCCCACTTGGAAGCGCCGATGGCGCGCAGGATGCCGATCTCCTTGGTGCGCTCCAGCACGGAAATGTAGGTAATGATGCCGATCATAATGGAGGAGACCACCAGAGAAATGGCGACGAACGCCACCAGAACGTAAGAGATCGCGTTGATGATGGTGGAAATGGAGGACATGAGCATCGCCGCGTAGTCGGTATAGGTGATCTGATCCGCCTCCGCTTTGCCCTCGTTATAGGCGGCAATACAGTCCGCGATGGCGTCCTTGTCCTTGAAGGTGTTGGCGTAGAGATAGATGGTGCCCGGCTCTTCCTTGTCGCAGTATCCGATCTTTTTCAGCACTTCTTTCTGCCCCGATTCGGAAAACGCGGGGGGAACAAAGTCGTTATAGAGAGCAACCAGGATGCCCTCGTCCGTTTCGCCGGCGGAAAGCAGCACATCAAAAGCGGCGGCTTTCTGCGCGTCGCTCATCCCGGCAAGTCTTTGCGAGGCTTCCCGGGCATAGCGCGCCTGGATCTGCTCCCGGAGCCCCATGGTCACCATATTGATCAATTCATCGTCCGTCATATTCGCCACATATTCGGCGATATAGCCGGTATCGGTGCCTTCTTTTTCCTGGACGGAAACGAACTGCGCTACCATCTGCTCAAGCCCCGTGCGATCCAGAGCGCCGATCATACGATCCACCGCAGCGGCAAGATACGCGTCGGAGGGGGTGGTCATGATGGAAAGATACATGGCGCTCTTTACGTCGGCGTCGGCGCCCTTTGCCCATTCCCTGAATAAGGCGGGCTTTTCCTCATCCGTGGGGACGGGATCGTTTTCCGTGCGGAAGGGAAGACCCAGGAGAACGTCGGTGGCGGGGTCGGAAAGCTGCGCCTTTACCATTTCTTTTTCGGCGGTATTCGTGAGGATATAGTCCGTCAGCGCGGCGGTATAACCGATGGTGCCGTTGAGCATACCGCCTGCCGCGTCATCCTTCTGCCGGACGATGCCGGAGATGGTCAGGGTGATGCCGCGATCGCTGTTCATCAGGAAATTGACGCCGTTTTCCGTCTCGGTCAAAAGCGTATAGCCCTGATCGAGATTTTTTTGATACAACTCCGGCGTCAGAAACAGACGGTATTTTCGGGAGAGGATCTCTTCGTAGGAAAAAGAGCGGTATTGGATCTCCATCTGTTCCCCTTTGGCGGAAGTCTTCAATTGCTCCGCCAGTTCGGAAATGGACTTGAAGCCCAAAGCGCCCAGCATCATATCGCTGATCTCGTTGTTCTTGTCCACCACCAAAACCACCTGGTCGTACCGCTCCGGCCACGCGCCGTCCAGCAGCTCGTATTGTCCCAGGATCAGATCGCTGACGAGAGCGCCGTCCTCGCCGGGCAGCATTTCCTCCCACAGATCCAGGCGGGAAAAGCCCATGCCCCCCATCCCGCCCATGGCGTCGGCGGGGATGCCTGCTTCCCGAAAGATCTCCTGCATCATAGCGTCCACGTCGCTTTTGCGGTTTTTACCTTCCACGTCTTCCGTGTAGATGTTCAGATCCACGTCGTAGGCGTAATGTACGTCCGAAACGTGGGAAAGGATCCCGTTTCCGTCCGCTTCCAGGTAGGAACGGAAGGATCTCAGATCGTTGGTGGTCACGCCGGCGCCGTTGAGAGAATTGATCAATTCGCCCATAACGCTGGAGGAATACACCGCGTCTTTTTCGTGCGTCTGTCCCGCTTCCCCCCGGCGAATGCCCATCAGAGTGGACATTACGCCGCTGAGATCCACGCTTTCCGCCTCAATGGTGACGGGATAGCTGGACAGGGTATCCTCCTGGACCTGCCGGATGTACTGATTGATGCCGTTGGAAAGGGATAAGATCAGCGCGATCCCGATGATGCCGATAGAGCCGGCAAAGGCAGTGAGCAGCGTGCGCCCCTTCTTGGTCATCAGGTTGTTCAGGGAAAGACTCAGTGCGGTAAAGAAGGACATAGAGGGCTTCTTTTCCTTCTTCGGCTTCGGTTCCGGCGCCGCTTCTTCTTCCGCGCAGGGCATAGAATCGTCTACCACCTTGCCGTCCAGAAGCTTGATGATCCGGGTGGAGTAGCTTTCCGCCAAAGCGGGGTTGTGGGTGACCATGATGACCAGCCTGTCCCGGGCGACTTCCTTGAGCAGCTCCATGATCTGGACGCTGGTAACGGAGTCCAGGGCGCCGGTGGGCTCATCCGCCAGAAGGATGTCCGGATCGTTGACCAGTGCCCGGGCAATGGCGACCCGCTGCATCTGTCCGCCGGAAAGCTGATTGGGGCGCTTTTTCATCTGATCCTTCAATCCCACCTTGATGAGCGCGTCCCGCGCCTTCTTTTGACGGATGGCCTTGGGGACGCCGGAGAGGGTAAGCGCCAGCTCCACGTTGGCAAGCACGCTTTGGTGCGGGATCAGGTTGTAGCTTTGAAAAACAAATCCGATGGAATGGTTGCGGTACGAGTCCCAATCCTCCGCACGAAAGCGGTCGGTGCTTTTTCCGTTGATGACCAGGTCGCCCTTCGTATAGCGATCCAGTCCGCCGATGATGTTCAGAAGGGTGGTCTTTCCGCACCCGGACGGTCCCAGGACGGAAACAAATTCATTTTTCCGGAAGATGAGGTCGATCCCGCGAAGGGCGGGGACCACTTCGTCTCCGGTCCGGTATTCTTTGGTAATGCCGCAGAGTTTCAGCATGAGCGGCTCCTTTCTGCATAAACTATGGAATATCCGGGCGAAAACGCCTTGGATGCAAGTGTAAGGATTATACCATCCTCTGCAGGAAAAGTAAAGCGCTTTTCGGAATGTATACGCTTGCAAAGAAAAGCGGAATTGACAAAAGAAGCGGGGGTCGGTATAATGAAAGCGTCAGAAAACAGGAGGCGAAATGCTATGCTGAACAGCAAACAAAGAGCGTATCTGCGCTCCCTTGCAAACGGCATCCAAGCCAAATATCAGGTGGGGAAGTCAGGGTATGAAGACGCTGCCTTTCTCGCACAGCTGGACGACGCTTTGGAAAAGAATGAATTGATCAAGATCACGGTGCTGGAGACGGCGCCGGAGCCGCCTCGCGCCGTATCCGACGCCCTTTGCGAAAAATTGGGGGCTGACGGCGTTCAAACCATCGGCAAAAAGATCGTTTTATACCGGAAAAGTAAAGAGGAGCCGACCATCCGTCTGCCCCGATGAGGTGAATGATGACGTTTACGGATATTCGTTTCGATGATTTTTGGACTGTTTTTCAGGTCTTCGGTTATTTCTTCGTCCTGATCGCCGCGGTGGTGAGTATGATCATCAGCGCCAACGTTCGCTTGACCTTCAAGCGCTACGCCAAGCGCGCCACCAGACCGGGACTTACCGGTGCGGAAGCGGCGCGGCAGGTCTTGTACGCCAACGGTGTGACGGACGTGCATATCGCGTCATGCCCGGGGGAATTGACGGATCATTTCGATCCCCGGAATAACACGATCTATTTGTCGGAAGCGGTTTTCGGTCAAGAAAACGCCGCCGCCGTGGGCGTTGCCGCTCACGAGGCGGGGCACGCCGTGCAATACGCAGTGGGCTACGCGCCGATCCGGATCCGCCAGGCGATCATTCCCGTTACCAACATCGGCTCCCGCCTTGCCATGCCGCTGATCCTGGTGGGGCTGATCTTTTCCGCTCTGTACCCCCTGGCGCTCGTCGGCGCTCTTTTGTTCGGGCTCAGCGTGGTGTTTCAGTTGGTGACCCTGCCTACGGAATTCAACGCTTCTTCCCGGGCGCTGCGCACCATATCCGAAACCGGCCTTTTGGCGGGGGAGGATCTTGCCGGTGCAAAGAAGACTCTTCATGCAGCCGCCCTGACGTACGTGGCGGCGTTGGCGGTTTCCGTCCTGCAGTTTCTCAGACTTCTCGCCATCGTTACCGGAGGGAGGCGGAGAGATTGAGCTTTTTTCTGAGGATCCGGCAGCGGTTGGATCGTTTTATGATCGGCAGGTACGGGACTGATTCCTTGAACCGGGGGCTGATGATTTTGTGGTCGATCCTTCTTGTCATCGGCTTTTTCACCCGCTCTTTCTGGTGGTACGTTCCGCAGCTTTTCCTGTGCGGCGTGATCTTTTTCCGGATGTTTTCCCGGAACCTGGTGCGTCGTCAGCGGGAGAATCTGTGGTACTATCAGCTTATGAAAAAGATCGGTACCGTCTATCGCCGGGCGCTGGTGCGTTTCCGGGATCGCAAGACCGCCAATTTTTTTCGCTGTCCCAAATGCCGGGCGGACATCCGGATGCCCAAAAGGGTCGGAAGCTTCAAGATCCGTTGTCCCAGGTGCGGGGCGGAATTCAACAAAGAGTTTCGCTGAAAGAGAGCAAAATCGGCTAAAATTGAGAAAATACGGAAAAACGCTTGACAAAAAGACGTTTTCCGTGTAAGATACCCGGGTAAATGCGAGGATGATATTACGTTTTTCAGCAATGCTTTCACAGAGAGCCGCGGCAGGTGGGAGGCGGTAAAGGATCTGAGAAACGGTCTCGTATCGGAGCAGAGCGCCCGAAAGAGTCCGGTAAGGCGCTACGGGAGATCCCGTTACAGATCGGGGACTTGTTTGAGTCCCGCTGAGAGGTCGCGCAAGCGGCAAGACGGGTGGTACCGTGGCAAAGTGATTTGTCATCCCGCGGAGTAGTTGCTCCGCGGTTTTTTGTTTCGCGGAGAAGAAAGGAACAACCATGAAAAAGATCTTCGTATCCGACTGCACGCTCCCCATTCTCGCTTCTGAGCGGGAGATATCCCTGCTTGCCCGGGAAAAGAACGCTCTGGCGCAGAAGCTTGCCGCTCTGGGGGTGGACGCGGTGGAACTGCCCGCCGTGCGGAATCCGAAAGAAGACACCATCATCCATAAGACCATTGCGGCGGGCGTCGGCAGCACCGTCCTCGCCGTCCCCGCGGGCGACGATGCGGCGGAAACGGATATTGCCTGGGAAGGGATCGCGGAGGCGGAGAGCCCCATGCTGGTGGTTTCATTCCCCGTTTCCACGGTGCAGATGGAGTACCGGTATCATTTGAAGGAAGCGAAGATGGCGGGCAAGATCACGTCTCTGATCGCCCACGCCAAAACGAAAGGATGTCCCGTGGCGTTTGCCGCCGGGGACGCCACCCGCGCTTCCGAGGCGTTTTTGCAGTCTGTGGCGGTATCCGCCGTTGAAGCCGGAGCCGATTACGTGATCCTGTGCGATGAAGCGGGGGATCTTCTCCCGGAAGAACTGACGAAAAAGATCAGCCTTGTAAAAGAAGCCGTTTCCGTTCCCGTGTGGGTTTCCCTGTCCGATGCCATCGGCTGCGCCTGCGCCAACGCCGTCACGGCTCTGCGCGCCGGCGCGGACGGCGTTCGATGCGCCGTGACCGGGCACGACGTGCTGCATACCGGCGATCTTGCCGCCGCTCTTGCGGCGCTGGGTGACGCGCTTTGTCTCACAACGGATCTGAAGGAAACGGAGATCCACAGTGACATTTCCGAAATGCTTAAAGGGATGGCGGCACCCGAGAAAAAGAGCGCTTCCGCCGCGGCGGGAGACAGCGTGTTTCTGGACGGGGAAAGCACCCCCGCTCAAGTGGGCGAAGCCGTGCGCGCCCTGGGATACGATCTGTCCGCGGATGACCTGGGCAAGGTCTGTGAATCCGTGGCGCGGATCTGCGAGAAAAAAAGCGGCATCGGCGCCGTGGAGCTGGAGGCGGTGATCGCCTCTTCCGCCATGCAGGCGCCGTCCACGTACCATTTGATCAGTTATCAGATCACCAGCAGCAACGTGGCGAGCGCCATGGCGAGCATCACGCTTTCCCGGGACGGAGAAACCGTGTGCGGCGTCGCTACCGGCGACGGCCCCATTGATTGCTGCTTCAAGGCGATCGAATCGTCCATCGGGCATCACTATGAATTGGACGACTTTCAGATCCAGGCGGTGACGGAAGGGAAGGAGGCCCTCGGCTCCGCGCTGGTACGCCTCCGCAGCCAGGGAAAACTGTATTCCGGCAACGGACTTTCCGCCGATATCGTCGGCGCCAGCATCCGCGCATATATCAACGCTTTGAACAAGATCGTGTATGAGGAAACAGAAAGATGAAACTCGTCTTTTCAACACAAAACGTAGACCGCGCGTCCTTTTTGGATCTGTGCCGCTTTGCCTACGATTACGGATTTGCGGGCTTTGAGATCTACGACGCTTTTGCGGAGCGCCGCCGTCACGGGGACAGCGTTCTTCGGGCGGAGGTGACGTCCGACGCCAAACGCAAACTGCACAACCGCTCCCTTGCCGTATCCGCCTTGACCGTTCCCGTCCCGCTGGAGGACGAGGCGTGTACGAGCCGCCTTTTGTATCAATACGTGGAAATGGCGCAGAACGCCGGTATCGAGCAGATCCTCGTCCACACCTCCGGTCCCAACGACCTGCCGCTGTATCTGGAAAAATTAGGTGACGCTGTTCGCCGGGCGGAAAAGGTGGGGGTCGAGATCCTGTTTGAAACCGTAGGATACCTGGCGGAAACGGAACACGCCCTCGAAATCGTCAACGGCTTTTCCTCAGCGGTGATCGGCGTGGCGTGGAACGTGCGGGAAACCTTCTTCGGCGCCGGCGAAAGCGCCGAAAATACCATCAAGACGCTGGGGGCGTATATCCGCTACGTTCGCTTCGGCGACCGGAAGGACGGGCGGGACGTTCTGGTGGGTGAGGGAGAGTTGCCCGCGGGCTCCTTCATCAACGCCCTTCGTTCTCTGAATTACGAGGGGTACGTCGCCTGTGCCTGGAATGAGGAGATCCGGGACGCGGACATCACTCTCACGCATTTCAAGACCTATATGTCCGGGTTTGAAAAGACGACGCGTTCCGCCCGGTCCCTGCCCACCAACCGGGCGGGCACCGGTACCTTCCCCTGGAAAAAATACGATACGGTGGATCTGACCTTCCCCCAGGTTTTGGACGTGATGGCGGATACGTATCCCGACCAGCTGGCGTTCAAATACACCACGCTGGATTATACCCGCACCTACGCCCAGTTCCGCCGGGACGTGGATCGTGTGGCGGCTGCGTTTATCGCCATGGGCGTCAAACCCGGATACCACGTCGCCATCTGGGCGACCAACGTGCCCGCGTGGTTTCTGACGTTTTGGGCAGCCACCAAGATCGGCGCCGTTCTGGTGACCGTGAACACCGCCTATAAGATCCATGAGGCGGAATACCTGCTGCGTCAGTCCGACACCCATACCCTGGTGATGATCGAGTCCTCCAAGGACTCCGATTATAAGAGCATCATCCAGGAGCTTTGCCCCGAACTTGCCGATTTGAAAAAGGGCGATCCTCTGTACGCCAAGCGGCTTCCGTTTTTGAGGAACGTGGTGACCGTCGGCTTTTCCATGGACGGCTGTCTGACCTGGGAAGAAATGCAGGAGATCGCGGATCGTACCCCGCCGGAAGAGGTACGGCGCAGAGCGTCCCGGGTACGTCCGGACGACGTGTGCAATATGCAGTACACCTCCGGCACCACCGGCTTTCCCAAAGGCGTGATGCTCACCCATTCCAACATCATCAACAACGGCAAGATCATCGGCGACCGGATGGATATGTCTACCGCGGATCGGATGATGATCCAGGTGCCCATGTTCCACTGCTTCGGCATGGTGCTTTCCATGA
>CAMPCJ010000051.1 GCA_946645685.1 uncultured Clostridia bacterium
GCAATGTTTAATCGACATTTTCGACAGGCTTTTAAGATTTGTCGACAGGGATGAAAAAAGCGAAAGCCCTTGTAAATAAAGGGTTTCCGCAAATAAAGAAACGCCGGCATCTTGCAATTGAGATACAAAATGTCGACGTTTCTTATATGGTGACCCGTACGGGATTTGAACCCATGTTACCGCCGTGAAAGGGCGGTGTCTTAACCCCTTGACCAACGGGCCGGGTGACGAGTAATTATTATAGGGGGCGAACGTCTTTTTGTCAAGACTTTTTCAAGATTTTCTTTTTTCGCTTTCCCGGCGATCGGCGCAAGTGCGCCTTGCTTTTTCTTCTGCCGCGTGATAGAATACAGGGGATAAAGATTTGCACTTTACCGAGTTTAAGAGAGGAGCGCAAGGATGAAGCTATACGCCATTCGTCACGGACGCACGGATTGGAACGTTCGGAAACTGATGCAGGGGCGGACTGATATTTCGCTGAACCGGGAGGGGATCGAACAGGCGCGCCAAACCAAAGAGGCGTTGAAGGATTATTCCTTTGATCGGGTCTTCGTTTCGCCTCTGAAACGGGCGATGCAAACTGCCGAGATCGTCACGGCGGGGCTTGACTTACCGCTTCTCCCGGCGGAACCTCTGCGGGAGCGCAGCTACGGCGTGTACGAAGGGTGCGGCAAAGAGACGTTTGATTATTACGGCTTTTGGGATTACGATCTGAATCTTTGTTATGAAGACGCAGAGTGCATCCGTGATTTTTTCAAGCGAGTGTGGGATTTTTTGGATCTTTTGAAAGAGCGCTTTCCCGAGGAAAGGATCCTTCTGATCACCCATTCCGGCGTGATCCGTGCCATTGAATGCTATGCGGATCCTTCCAAGATCAATGATAAGCTCGGCTATTGGCTGCCGAAAAACTGTTCCGTACACGAATACACGCTGTAAAGGAGAATGCGTATGAAGCGGGAACCCGTTCGCTTTGACATGGTGAAAAAGCCTTATGCCACGGCGTGGTATTTGCGTCCCTTGGTCAATCTCCTCAGTTTTCCCGACGTGTGGAAGCATCATAACCGCTTGACGAAGGTGGGGATGGAGGGCATTCGCCCGCCGTATCTGCTGCTCTGTAATCACAACGCCTTTATGGATTTCAAGGTGGCGACCAAAGCCATCTTTCCCCACCGCGCCAATTACGTGGTAGCCATTGACGGCTTTATCGGCAGGGAAGGGCTTCTGCGGCGCCTGGGCTGCATTTGCAAGCGCAAATTCACCAGCGACGTGGTGTTGATCAAGCACCTGCTCCGGGTCGCCCGGCGGGGAGATATTCTCATTCTATATCCGGAAGCGCGGTATTCCCTCTGCGGCACCACGGCTGTTTTGCCGGAAGGGCTGGGCGCTTTGTGCAAGCGGATGCGGGTGCCTGTGGTCACGCTGATCTGCCACGGCCATCACGTCAATTCTCCCTTCTGGAATCTTCACGACCGGGGCGTCAAGCCCACGGAAGCGGAAATGACGCTGCAGTTTACTCCGGAGGAACTGCAAAGCGCCACCGTGGACGAGATCAACGCGAAACTGGTGCAGGCGTTTCAATATGACGATTTCGCCTGGCAGAAGGAGCGGGGCATCCGGGTGACCTACCCCAAACGGGCGGAAGGACTGCACAAGGTTTTATTTCAATGTCCCCACTGCAAAACGGAATATCGCATGACAAGCGAAGGGGACAAGCTGAAATGCGGCGCCTGCGGAAAAGAATGGCGTATGACGGAGCTTTCCGAACTGGAAGCGGTCACGGGGAAAACGGAGTTTTCCCATATTCCCGACTGGTACGAGTGGGAAAGGCGGAACGTGCGCGCCGAAGTGGAAGCGGGCACCTATTCCACCGGGGCAATGCCCGTGACGGTGGAGTCCCTCCCTAACGCCCGACGCTTCATCCGGCTGGGGGAAGGAACGATGACCCACGATATGACGGGCTTCCACGTGGACGGGGTGGATCTCGACGGGGATCCCTTTCACATGGAAAAACCCGTGCCTTCTCAATACTCCTGCCATATTGAATATGAGTATCTGGGAAAACACGGGGACTGCGTGGATCTGAATACCCTGGAGGATACCTGGTATATCTATCCTCACGACTGCGACTTCTCCGTAACGAAAATGGCGCTCGCCACGGAAGAATTGTTCCGGATGGATCTCATCCGAAGGGGAAAAACGATCAAAGAAGGGATATTCTGATGCCAAAACTATTGATATTTGACCTGGACGGCACCTTATTTGACACCACCCGCTCCATGGCTGCCTGCGGCAACGCGGCGCTGGAGCATATCGGGCTCGAGCCTGTTTCCACCGCGGTCTACGCCGCCGCGTCCGGCGGAAGCGTCAAGGAATTCGTCGGCGCCGTTCTTCGCGCGGCGGGAGAAAAGGACGACCGCCTTTTGGACGCGTTCTGGGACGTGTATCTTGAAAAGCAGCGCACGCTGGTCACCGAGGAATTGAACCGCCCTTATCCCGGCATCCGGGAACTGCTTGCCCGGGCGAAGGAAAAAGGCGTCCTTCTGGCGGCGCTTTCCAACAAGGACGAAGAGAGCGTGGTGAATATCGTCCGCACCGTCCTGGGGGACGGCTTGTTTGATTTGATCTTGGGCTGCGTGGATGACCGTCCGCCCAAGCCCGATCCCGCCGGGGCGCTCTTCATTCTGGAGAAGACGGGCGTTTCCCCGGAGGACGCGCTGTATCTGGGAGATACGGAGATCGATATGGAGACTGCCAACCGGGCGGGCATCCCCGCCGCGGGCGTTCTGTGGGGGTATCGCACCAAAGAGCAGCTTGCCGCCTTCCACCCGGCATACCTTCCGGAAACACCGGAAGAGGTGATGATACTTCTGTGATAATAAGAAGAGCCGATCCAACCGGATCGGCTCTTCTTATGCGCTTTTTGTTTTTTACGCTTTGACCAGGCGCAGCTTGATGAGGATCTTCAAGATGAACGCGCCCTTGGGCAGCTGCAGTACGTCGTCCTTTTCAAAGCCCTTGAACAAAAACAGGGCGATCACGTACACCACGGCGGCAAGGGCGATCCCCGCGATGGTGGCGATCTTGGCGGGCAGGATCATTTTGAAAAGCAGATAGCTTCCCATAGCGGTCGCGCCGCACAGAGCCGCCGCCAGAAGCGGACGAAGCAGGATCTCTTTGATACTGAAACGGTATTTTACGTATTTTACCAGGAAAAGCATGTTGAAGCCGAACATGATCAGATAGCAGATCAGGGTGGAAAGGGGAATGCCGTAGGCGCCAATGAAGGGTACGCCCACCAATAAAAACACGCTGATGAATTTGGAGAGAACGCCCAGGGACGTGGAAACGATGCTCACCTTCTCGTGACCGTACGCCTGAAGCATGGCGCCGGAAACGGACACCAATCCGGAAAAGAGGATGGCGATGGAAAGAATGGTGAGCATATTCGCTGCCAGCGCGTTGGACGTTACCATCCCGGAAGCGGTCTCAAAGAGATCCTTGTCCGCAAACAACAGATCCACAATGGGGCGGCTCATCACGCCCAAGCCTACCGCCAGAGGCAGACAGATCACGGATACGATGCGGAACGTGAAATCCATGGTTTTTTTCAGCCCGACCTGATCCCCGGAGGAAAGGGCGGCGGAAATGGCGGGAATGATGCTGATGGCGAAGGGATAGACCACCGTGGGCGGTACGTTGAAGATCGTCACCGCCTTGGCGGTGTACGCGCCGTAGACGGAAATGGCGAGCTTTCCTTCTTCGATCCCGGGCGCGGCACGGAGAAAGCCCAGCCCCACACTGCCCATATCGTTCATTCTGCCCACCGCCACCATGGAATCGATGACGCTGTTGAGAGACAACACACTGCTGGCAAGGGTGATGGGAATGGCGATGCGGATCAGTTCCTTTGCCAGCTCCTTGCCGCTTCGCACTTCCTGATCCAGCAGTCCCACTTCTTTATCCCGCTTGGCGATGGCTTTGGCGCAAAACAGGTACAGGGCGGACAGCGCCACCCCCGCGGTCACCCCCGCCAGGACAAAGGCGGCGACCTCGGAGGGACCGTAGCCCCGCTTTACCGCCCAGTACCCCAGGGACAGACCGATGAAGAGATTGCCCAGCGTTTCCAGCACCTGAGAAACGGCGGTGGGGGTCATATTCTGCAGACCCTGGAAATAGCCCCGCACGCAGCTTGCCACACAGATGAGGAACATGATGGGGGAAATGGTGCGCAAACAAACGGAAAGCTCCGGCTCTTTGGGGAAAGAGGCGATCCAGTTTGATCCGAAAAAGAGGATCGCGCTTCCCACGGCGCCGATGATCATGAAGATCCATAAGCTCACCCGGTAGATCTTTTCCACCTCTCTGGTCTTGCTCTTTGCCTTGGCGGAAGCGATCATCCGGCTGATGGCGACGGGCAGCCCCGCCGTGGAGATGAGAAAGAACATGGAATAAACGGAATACGCCGTGCCGAAAAAGCCCATGGCGGTATCGCCGATGATGTTGGACAGCGGGATCTTGAACAGCGCGCCCACGATCTTCACAATGATGTTGGACAGCATCAGGATCAGCGCGCCGCCTACAAATCCTTGTTTCTTGCGACTCATATATGACTCCTTACTTTGTCAGTCCGCCAAAAACTCCTGGAGAACGGAATTCTTGGGGACAAGGTCTTCGCTGAGACGGGGAAATTTTTCCAGCTTGGCGGTAAGCTTTTGCGCCGAATCATACCAGCGGGAAGAGGGGGCTACCTCCGAAAGCCGCCGCGTCACCTCGTCCCGCGCCACAGCCGGCTCATAGGAAAAGTCGGTGGACAGAACGATCTGAGCGTTTTTTCGGAAGGGAGTCAGGATCTCCTTTTCCGATTCCCGCACGTGTACCCACAGGGAGAAGGATCGTTCCGCGTCGGCGCCCCGGTGCTTGTGATCCCGGATGATGCGGCGGCAAAGCCGCACCTCTTCCGGCGAAAGCCCCTCCTCCTCTTCTTCCATCCGCACGCCGCAGGTCGTATTCAGGTACAGGCAGACCCGTTCTTCTTCCGGCGGCAAGCCTTCCAGGATCCGATCATTCAAGGCGTGGATGCCCTCTAAAATGGTCACGTCGTAGCGGGTGGGATCCACGGTGATGGTTTCCTCCGCCCGTCTGCCGTTGAGAAAATCAAAGGTGGGCAAAACGACCGTTTCCTTGCGGGCAAGTCCCGCCAGGACGCGGCGGATATACGCGGAATCCGTGTGGGAAAAGGCGTCGTAGTCCGGCATGCCGTCCGCAAAACGCCCCGCCTGCTCTTCATCAAAAAAGAAATCGTCCGTGGAGAAGGCAAACACGCGCAAACCGCGCTTGCGCAAGCTTTCGATCAGTCCCAGACTGGTGGTGGTCTTTCCGCTGCAGCTGGGACCCGCCAGAAAAATGAAGCGGGCGTTTTTTTGCACCGTCATTTCGGCGGCTTCTTCAATTCCGTCCCAGTACCGTTTTTCTTCCCGGGCGATGATCTCTTCCGGTTTCTGAGAGGCGGAAAAGCTGTGTTCCGTTCGTTTCATGCTCTCTCCTCTAAAGCGTTGGAAAAGGCGTCGATCAAAGCGGGGATCCGCTCCGGCTCCGCCAGATATTCAAAGGGATATTTTTGTCGGGGGAAGCGGCGTATTTTCCCGCCGGATGGATGGATCACTTTCCCGATGGCGCCGGCGCCGCAGGCGGCGACGTGACACAGATCCTCCATCATGCAAAGATTGTAGCGGGACAGGGTGCCCGCCTTGGCAAAGCCGAGATTTTCCAGACCCGCCACCGCCATCTTCTGCCGATATAGATAATATGGAAAAAGTCCCGCTTCCATGCACAGTTTGTGCGCTTTTTCCATCGCCGGCGCAAGTCCGGGAAATCCTTCGACCCGGTCTGTCTGATCCGCCGCCGCCTTTTTGCGGCACAGGGCGTGGATGGTGACGTTTTCCGGCTGAAGGGACAAAACGTCTTTCACGGAAGCAAGAAAGCCTTCCGCACCGTCCCCGTCCAGTCCGGCGATGAGATCGCAGTTGATCGCCCGGAAGGGGAAGGCGCGGGCTTCTTCCATCGCGCGAAAGAAGTCCTGTGCCGTGTGGGCGCGCCCGTTTTGCCGAAGCACGTCGTTCCGGGTGGTCTGCGGGTTGATGCAGACGCGATCCACGCCCGCCGCCGCCAGAACGGCGAGCTTTTCCTTCGTCACCGTGTCCGGGCGACCCAGTTCCACGGTGTATTCCGGGATCCCTTTTCCGAAGTTCTTTTCGATACTGTCCGTAAGCTCTTTCAGCTGCCTCTCCGTTAAAACGCCCGGCGTGCCGCCGCCGACGTAAACGGCGCTGATCTTTCTTCCTTGCCGGGAAAGGGCTTCTCCCGTCAGCGCGAGATCCCGTTTCAAAAGCTCCAGATACGCGGGGATCAAAGCCAGATGCTTCGGCGCCGCGGAAGAAATAAAGGAGCAGTAGCGGCATCGGGTGGGACAGAAGGGAACAGATACGTAAAGCATCACTTCGTCCCGCTTCGCTTCCCTCTTTTCGATCTCCGCGAGATCATAGAGCAGGGAAGCCTTGTCCGGGGCTACCAGGAAGCGGCTCGTCAGCAGACGAACGGCTTCTTCTTTTTCATCGTTTACATACCGAAGGGCGACCTTTACCGGTCTTACCCCCGTCAGCGTACCGTAGGGAGGGATCACGCCTCCCGCCATTTCCGCCGCCCGGGCGAAAGCGAGACCGGCGGACGCGTTTTTGCCGGCTTTCCCGTCGCCGCCTTCCCCAAAGAGCGCTTTTCCCGTAAAGACTTTTCCGTTTCGGGTGATTGTCACCACGGCGCGGTCCGCTTCGTCCTGTCGCCGGATCCGGGTCGCGTCGGAAACGGAAAACGCCTGGGCAAGGTGGTACAGCTCCAACCGTTCCGCTTCGATTTTTGCCAGGATCTCCATCAGAAATCCGCGGAATCCACGATCACGGTCAGGGGGCCGTCGTTGTGGATGGAGACCAGCATATCGCCGCCGAATACGCCGCCCCGGACAACGGGCGCCTTTTCCTGCGCCCATTCCTCAGCCCGGCTCGTCATGGCGTCCATAAAGTAATCATACAAAGCGCCGGCTTCTTCATATCCCATGGCGCGGGCAAAATCCGGGCGACGGGAGGAGGCGCAGTCGGCGTACAGCGTAAAGTTCGAGATCACGCCGATCTCGGCGCCCACGGCAAGAGCGGAAAGATTGATCTTGCCTTTTTCATCGGGAAAGATCCGCAATTTTAGCAGTTTGTCGATCATTTGATCCGCCGTTTCCCGGGTATCAGTCTTGGCAAAGCCCAAGAGGATCACCATGCCCCTGCCTGCCGTCCAGCGCTCTTGCTCGTCCACGGCTAACCGGCTTTCCCGGGTGACTTGAACAATGGCTCTCATCCCCGGTCACCGCCGATCTGTACGATCTCGGGATTCTTTTTCAGTCGCTCCAGAATGTGGTTGAGATGTCCCCGGTTCCGGGTGCCCACCGTCATATGGATGCGGGCATAGCCGTCCCCGGTGGGCTGGGTGTTCAGCGTGATGATGGGAATGCGCAGCTCCGCCAGCGTGGTGGAGATAGAAGCGATCACGCCGATGTTGTCCGCCACCGTCATCACGATGGAGGCGCTGTAGGAATTGGCGGCGGTCTCTCCCGCGTCCTCCGCCCAGGAAGCGTTGATCCAGCGATCCTTCTCCGGCCCGTCCAAGCCCCGAACGGCGTTGGGACAGTCATATTTGTGTATGGATACGCCGTAGCCCCGGGTGATAAATCCCACGATCTCGTCCCCGGGCAAGGGCGTGCAGCACCGGGCGAATTTCACCTGGCAGTTGTCCAGCCCCTCCACGATAACGCCGCTGGGGCGTTTCTTCGCCTGTTTCTTTTCGGTGACGGTCTGGGTGGTGACTTCCAGCTGCCGGGGCGCCGCCTGGCTTTTCCCCTGCCGGGCGATCTCGTCCTCGATCTTCCCGGTGAGCCGGGCGACCGCCAGGCCGCCGTACCCCACGGAGTTATACAAGTCGTCCACGCTGCCCAGTCCGAAGCGGCTGGCAATGGAAAGCAGGATGCGTTCCTTTTCGTCTTCGGAAAGCCCTTTGCGGATGTGATCGAATTCCCGATCCAGTTCTCCTTTGCCGATCTCGATGTTCTCGTCCCGCTTTTCTTTTTTGTACCAGGCGCGGATCTTGTTCTTCGCCTCGCCGCTCTTTACCACCTTCAGCCAGTCGCGGCTGGGTCCCTTGGAGGCGGCGGAGGTGAGGACCTCCACGATCTGTCCCGTCTCCAAAACCTGGGTAATGGGCGCGATGGTGCCGTTGATCTTGACCCCCACCATCTTATTGCCCACGCCGGAATGGATGGCGTAGGCAAAGTCGATGCCGCAGGAGCCGCTGGGCAGCTGGATCACGTCGCCCTTGGGGGTGAAGACGAAAACCTCGTCCTCGAACATATCGATCTTCAAAGGACTGATGAATTCATCCGTATCCAGCGATTTTTGCTCGCTTTCCAGGAGCATGTGGATCCATTCCAGCTTTTTGGAAATGTCCTCGTTCCCCTTGATGCCGGATTTGTATTTCCAGTGAGCGGCGATACCGTATTCCGCGATCTCGTGCATTTCCCGGGTGCGGATCTGCACCTCGAAGGGAATGCCGTCCCGCCCGATGACGGTGGTGTGCAGGGAGCGGTAGTTGTTGGGCTTCGGGGTGGAGATGTAATCCTTGAAACGGCCGGGAATGGAGTTGTACATCTCGTGCATCAGACCCAAAACCGTGTAGCAGTCCAGTTCCGTTTCCACGATGATCCGCACGGCGTAGAAGTCATAGATCTCGTCAAAGTGCTTGTTCTGCCGGTACATTTTCCGGTAGATGGAATAAATGGTCTTCACCCGCCCGGTCATGGAAAAGGTCAGCCCCTGTTCCGTGAGCTTATCGCTGATCTCCTTCTGTACCCGCTCGATGAAACCAATGTTCTGCCCGTATTTCTCATCCACGTATCCCTGGATCTCCTGATACCCGATGGGGTCGAGATACTGCAGCGCCAGACTTTCCAGCTCCTGCTTGATGCGCTGGATACCGAGACGGTGCGCCAGGGGCGCGTACACGTGCATGGTTTCCAGTGCGATCAGGCGCTGTTTCTCTTCCTGATGGGAAGCAAGCGTGCGCATATTGTGAAGCCGGTCGCACAGTTTGATGAGGATGACCCGGATGTCCCGGCTCATCGCGAGGAACATCTTGCGCAGATTTTCGATATGCTCCTCTTCCTTGTCCTCAAAGGGGATGGCGACCAGCTTGGTCAAGCCGTCCACCAGCTTTTCCACCTCCGGACCGAAGCGCTTGCCGATGTCCTCCAGACTGGCGCCGGGCACGTCTTCCACAATGTCGTGGAGCAGGGCGGCGCAAATGGCGTCGGTGCCGAGATTCAGCTCCGCACAGATCTCCGCCACGGCGATGGGGTGCGTGATATACGGCTCCCCGGACTTGCGGAATTGCCCCCGATGGGCTTCCTCCGCGTACAGGAAGGCCTGTTCGATCTTTTCTTTGTTGTACTTGTGCCCGCTTTCATCCAGCAGCTGCATCAAGCGTTCGATATTGGGTGTAGTCGCCATACGTCGCCTCTTTTGCTATCGGCAGATCCGATAATACTTCACTCTCCACTATACCATAATACCGCGAAAAAAACAACCCTTGCCCGTGAAAAAAGCGGGGTCGGAAGAGGCTTCCGATCCCGCTTTTGTAAACGGATCTTACAGAGCGGACAAAACGCGCTTGACCAGTTCATAAGTCCCGGCAAGATCCGGAATGTTCATTGCTTCCTGAGGGGTGTGGGAGCCCGTTGCCAGGGAGCCGATGGCGATGGCGTCCATGTCGGGGATGTGCCCGCTCATAACGCCGCACTCCAGCCCCGCGTGCATACCCTCATAGACCGGCTCTTTCCCGTTCAGATCCTTGTAGACCTTTGTATATACGTCCCGCAGACGGCTTTTCGGAGCGTACGCCCAACCCGAGTGGCGACCCTGGTGGATAAGCTCCGCGCCCGCGCGGCGCGCCAGAACGTCCAGACGGAAGGCGAGCTCATCCATACGGCTCTCCAGAGAAGAGCGGGGCATGACGGTGACCTTCACTTCATCGCCCTTCGTTTCGATCACGCCCGTATTGCTGGAGGACTCCACCAGATTCGGGTCCGCCGGCGTCCGGCTGTAAGCGCCGTCCGTGACCGTGTTCAAAAAGAAGAGCAGATCCGCGGTGTTCCCGTCGGAAAAAGCGTTTTGTTCGCCCCCTTCCGCCACCGTGACGGTAAGACCGTGATCGTCCTCGATCAGTTCCGGACGCAGATCTTTTGTGATTTCGGCGATCCTTGCTTTCAAGCCCTCGGGATCTTCCGTTACAAGGGTCGCCGCCGCCTCCCGTGGGATTGCGTTGGGCTTATTGCCGCCGTTAAAGGAAGCAAGGCGGAAGGGAACCGTTTCCCGCGCCATGCCCAGAATCCGCGCCAGAAGCAGAATGGAATTCTTGCGCCCTAAATGGATCCTCGTGCCGGAATGACCGCCCTCCAGACCCGTGAGCGAAACGATCAGCGCCGTCCCGGGAGCGGGGGAGCGGACAAAAGAAAAGGTAACGTAGTCGAATTCAGCCCCGGCACAGGAAACGGTGGGGTTCAGGGTGCGCCCGCTGTCCAGATTGATGAGGGTGTGACCCTTCAAAAGGGAGTAGTCAAAGCCCTGCGCGCCCGCCATGCCCGTCTCTTCCTGGGTGGTGAACAGACATTCCAGAGGCGGATGCTTGCCGCCCTCTTCCGAGAGCAGCGCCAGCATAATGGCGACGGCGGTACCGTTGTCCGCTCCCAGGGTGGTGCCCCGGGTCTTCAGCCAGTCGCCCTCCACGTATATATCCACCGGGTCCTTCGTAAAATCGTGGATCACGTCGTTGTTCTTCTCGCATACCACGTCCAGATGCCCCGTCAGGATCACCGGCTCGTCATTCTCCAGCCCGCCGCAGCCGTCTTTTTTCACGATCACGTTATAAAGGCTGTCCTGCCTGTACCACAGCCCCAGCCGCTCCGCTTCCCGGCAAACGAAATCCGAAACGGCTTTCTCGTTGCCGCTTCCCCGGGGAATGCGGGTCAATTCCTCAAAATACCAATAGAGCTTTTCCGGCTGATACCCTGCTAAAACGCGTTGTTCCATTTTTCTGCCTCATTTCCTGTTTTAATATAGCGCTTTTTCAATCAATCCGCCGCCCACGACCCGGTCTTCTCCGTCGTAAAATACGGCACTTTGTCCGGGCGAGGGCGCCTTTACCGGCTCCTCAAAGACTACCTTTACCAGATCGCCCCCGGCGTTTTCCAGCCGGGCGGGAACAGCCCGGTGATGGTAGCGGATCTTCACCCGGCAGGAAAGGGTCTCGCCGTCGCCGAGTCCGGAGATCTTCATCCAGTTCACGTCCCCGCACAAGAGGGCGGGGCAGAACAGAGCGCTTTCCGGAGCAAGGACTACCTCGTCCGTCTCCGGGCGGATCTCCTTTACGTAGGCAGGCTGCCCCAGAGCGATGCCCAGCCCTTTCCGCTGTCCCACGGTGTAGTGGGTGATGCCCGAATGTTCTCCTAAGACCTTGCCCGTCTCATCCACAAAACGACCCTTCCCGGGGAGGGGAAACGGCGCGTGCTTTTCCAAAAAATCCGTATAATGTCCGTCCGCCACAAAGCAGATCTCTTGGGAATCCGGCTTGTCCGCCACGGAAAGCCCCGCTTCCCCGGCGATCCTTCGCACCTCGTCCTTGCTCAGATCTCCCAGGGGCATCAGCGTCATCGCCAACTGCTCTTGACTGAGCCGGTAGAGCATATAGGTCTGATCCTTTTCCGCGTGGGCGGCGGTCTGTACCGTAAAGCGCCCGTCCGGCAGACGGATCACGTGGGCGTAGTGCCCGGTGGCGACGCAGTCCGCCCCCGTTTCCCGGGCAAAGCGGATCAGCCGCTCCCATTTGACGGCGCGGTTGCAGATCACGCAGGGATTGGGGGTTTTCCCCCGGGCGTAACAGCGGATGAAGGGATCTACCACCTGCCCGGTAAAATCTCTTACGCAGTTTACGGTGTGAAAGGGAATGCCGATCTTCCGGGCGATCTGCCGTGCGTCGTCCATCTCACAGCAACGGCTTTCCCCGCCTTCCTCTCCGGCGTCCCAGGTGCGGAGCATCACGCCCGTCACGTCGTGTCCCGCCCGTTTGAGCAAAAGCGCCGCCACGGCGCTGTCCACCCCGCCGGAAAGCCCGACGATCACTTTGGCCATCTCCTCACCTCC
>CAMPCJ010000052.1 GCA_946645685.1 uncultured Clostridia bacterium
GAGTAAAATCACCCTTCAAATCTTAACCATTCGTGTTTGATTATTTTAACTCGAAGGGTTTGTAAAAACGCTTGAAAGATCAGTCGTAAAAAGTTTCCTGCTGTATTGGGGTCCGCATCTGAAATCACTTTCCGAAAGCCGAAACGCATGTCGTTGTTATCAGCTGCATTTTCTGAAAGCCAAAACGCATGTCGTTGTTATCAGCTGCATTTTCCGAAGAACAAAAACGCCGAAACCTGTTGTATATGGGGAGTTCGGGCATAAAAATGCACGGTTCATCTGACAAAATCGTATCAAATGAACCGTGCAAAGTTGCTCCAACCGGAGATAACGGATTTGACCAACCCCCAACAAAACCAAGTATTTACGGCCCTGCGCGCATTTTTCCTCCATAAACCTATTTAATTATACAAATAGCAAAAAGCGGCAGAACAATATGCTCTGTCGCTTTCATTATATACAAACAACATATGATCTTTATTTTTAAACGATTTTTCGGCATCGACGTGATATCAACAGTATCTCAAGCGGTTATAGTACGAAATATTCTTACGACCTCGTCTATGACGTCAGATAATGTAATTGCTTCTCCAAAGTCGAAGCTTTTAAGTCTAAGGCACTGTCCCCAACTACCATCATCAACAACCATAGCATCTGGGAAATCATTCGTTAGCAAAGATAACTCTTTGGTCCAATCGTATTTTCTATTGTTCCGAACCCATAATTCCAAAATTAATGTAGTGGGATTCTGTCTTGAAACGTACGGTTCGATTACTATTGTATTATCTTCATTATGAATATCAACATATAAGGTGATATATCCTTTAAAACTCTCACAATTTTGAGTATTGTGTGTCCCTATTGTTAGTTTGCTATCATTTAAACGCTCTTTTATTCCTTGTTCCAAATCTTTTATAAAACAAATCTTTGACTGAATATCTTTACTATAGTTTTCGAAGAAATGTGCTATGTCGTTCCCATTCTCTTTAAGAAACACTTGCCATTCTTTATTCATAGAATCTCTTTCTCCCAAATTCTCAATATTGTTCAATATTTCTTTCATGAATAACAGCCATTTTTCATTTGCGTTTTCAATATAACTGCCTATGTTTTTCTTTACTTGCTCAATCAACGATTTGTAAGTAATATTGTAAAATATGGTATTGTATCTTGTTCTCTGATTATTTTCCTTTTTAAGACTTAATAAAATCTCAACGATACACTTACTTCTATCCTTATGATATTTCAATATTTCTTTATGGTATGAATCAAACGGATTGTAGGGCGTGGCGTATATCTTGTTTTCAATCGCCACAATTGAATTGTCCAACGAGATAATAATATCAAGTCTTTTATTATCATCAGTAGAATGCTCTCTTTCTATCTCTTCAAACTCACCAAGCTGAATATGTGTGTTGGCAACTGAATTATAACACTCAAAAAGGCTCTTTAACCACAAGTCCTTAAAACCATGTTCTTCATTCGTATCAAAAAAGAACGCCAAAATATTAGAAATGACATTCTCATAATGAGGAAAACCTGTAACGTCAAAAAAGGTTTTAACCCTTGTTTCTATTTCAATATCGCCTGCTTTTTTCAAAACAGATAATAGGTTTTCAAAGCCATACTCCTGCATATAGATATCAATCCTTTGCTTTCTTATTTCCAATTTTACTATAGCAGATAATTGTGTATTTTTCAACAGATTCATATAGAATAATCGCACATTTAACAAAAATCCTCCCTTGCGGTACAATGAGATCGCAAAGGAGGAGTTTTATTATGAGCTTACGTTTTTTACGAGTTACTTTGTTTTCAGACGGTAAGACCGCAAGTTTTTTGGTCGGCGGGATCCCGAAAAGCCGGACGGATCTGCAGGGCTGAACCGTCTATGACAACTTCGTTTCCGACGTTCCGAAATACGCGGCTGTCAACGCCCATGTCGACACGTTCCTCTACGGCGGCGAAGAGCCGTCGGGCGCCTACGTTTCAATGAAAAGCCTCGCTTTCTTCTTGCCATTA
Source organism: uncultured Clostridia bacterium (assembly GCA_946645685.1). Taxonomy (GTDB): domain Bacteria; phylum Bacillota; class Clostridia; order Oscillospirales; family SIG627; genus RGIG5579. The sequence goes on from CAMPCJ010000052.1 coordinate 2,023, forward strand.
TGTACTGAAAGTGGTACAATAGGGGCAGTACAATGACGAAGGAGGAAGGGTATGAGTAGCATTGAGCCGAGAAAACTGGACCTTTTGGAGCCGAAAAAGCTGGCGCTCCTGCGGGAAATGCAGGTGCTTTTGAAATACAGCGATCCGGAGCATTCTTTGACCCAGGAGGAGATCGCGGGCTATCTGCGGGAGGAGTACGGGCTGGAGATCGAGCGGAAGGCCATCAGCCGCAATCTTTCCACCCTGCGGGAAGCGGGCTTTGACATCGTTTCCGACCGGGTGGGGAGCTACGTCAACACCCGGGACTTTACGGACGCGGAGCTGCGGATCCTCATTGACGGCGTCCTTTCCAGCAAGCATATCTCGCCCCGGTATTCCAAGGACCTCATCGAAAAGCTCTGCAGCCTTTCCAGTAAGTTCTTTCGTTCTCACGTGAAGCATATCCACGCCGTGGGCGACTGGGACAAGACGGACAACCCGGAGGTCTTTCTGAACATCGAGATCATCGACGAAGCCATCGAGCATAAAAAACAGATCCGCTTCGATTACAACAAATATGGGGCGGACAAAAAGCTGCACAAGTCCCGCACCCACACCGCCAGCCCCTATCAGCTCATCCTCCACAATCAGCGCTATTATCTCATGGCGCGGAACGAATACTGGAAAAATATGGCGTACTACCGCCTGGACCGCATCACCCACATGGAGATGATCGACGAAAAGCTGGCGCCCGTTACCACCATCGATGGCTTTGAAGACGGCATCAATTACAAGACCCTCTCCACCGCCCTGCCCTATATGTTCACCGATACCCCGGAGCGGGTGGAGTTTCTCACCTCCGAGATCCTGCTCGATCAAGTGATCGACTGGTTCGGCAAGGACGTGCGCATCGAGAAGGCGACGGACGATCTCTACCGCGTCACCGTCGTCGTCAGCCCCATGGCGATGGAGCATTGGGCGATGCAGTACGCCGGCTACGTCACCGTCACCTCACCGGAAACGCTGGTGGCGAGCATCCGGAAGAGGTTGAATCAGGCGGTGAAGGAGTATGGGGGATGAGTGTACAAACGTATAATGAGACTACAATAACCGATAAAGAATGATAAACGCACAAAAAGGAGAAAAAGAACTTTCATTAGGATAATAGAAAGGGTGCATAATGATGGATAAGAACATAATGATTTACAAACTCGCGATGGATTTTCTTGATCAAATAAAGCCAAAAGGCATAAACTTGAACAAATACTATCTTGGCGACCAACGAGATTTTTCCTCTTTGAAAGACGTTTATATTCAATTAATTCGATCGGCGCAAAACTATCAGCAGATGCCCAAGGTTATCAAATTTGATGATCGAAAGGAACATATTTCTGCATTGATCTGTGGTTTCAATTACCACCAGATCAAGGATCTATCTCCAGACGATCTCTACCAATCGTTCCGTCGGGAATTTAATGTTGGAGGTGTAGATAATAACTATAACTGCTGGCATAAGTGGAGCAAGTCTGTTGTTGACTCGGCTAAGTTCATTTCAGATTTTTCTGATGCAAAAGACTTTGTGGAGTTTGTAAAAAGGTTTGACTACAATGTTTCGACACGGATGGCGTTGCCACTCTTAATCTCCGAGAAAATAAGCGGGATCGGATTTGCGTTGGCTTGTGATGCGCTTAAGGAACTGGGGTTTGTAAACTATCCAAAACCGGATGTGCATTTGATAGATGTTTTTTCTGCGTTGGGGTTATCAGAAAACCGACAAATCTCAACCTTTGAGGCAATAGTCAGAATGTCGGAAAGGTGCAGAACTGTGGATGCAGAAGTGTGCCCGTATAAGGTCGATAAGATTTTTTGGTTGATTTGTTCTGGTCGTTTTTATCTCGAAAAACCGGAGAAGAATATTGGAAGAAACAAACAACAGTTCATCAAATATGCTACCGAAAAATTGAAAACATACTAAACTAACTAACGTATTACTATCACAAAAAGAACCGCTGCGGCGGTTCTTTTTTTATGCCCGGGAGAGAGGAAGCGAGAAAGCGGGAAGAAAAAACGGCGGAGCGGGCGGTCATGTACCGTTTTTGTCCCGCGGGGTGGGATAAAATAAGCTTGCGAAGAACAAAGAGAAAGCGAAAAAGGAGATGGGGAAAACGGTATGACATTCGGCGATAGCTGTATCAATCCAAAGAAAGCGGGGCTGGGGAAGATTGTGATCCGGTCAACCCACGGCGGGGCGGTGCGGTACAAGGGACGCGTCATCCCGAAAGTAAAACTGACGATAGGCGAGAAGACCGTTTCCATCCGATTGACGCCTACCGTTCGTGTTTTATCGAGAACCAAAAACACGGCAAGAGAAGATCTTGCGGCATTTTTGCCGGGGATCGAATACGTAAAACGAAACGCGGATCTCTTTCTGCGGCATTTTGAAGACGCGGACTTTTCCTTTGATGACGAAGCGCTCTTTCAAGCGCTGCGAGAGCGGCAAGAGTACAAGGAGCCAAATGAGAACAACCCAAACAATGAAGAGAAAGGACAACGAACCATGAGCTATCAACTGTATCAAGAACCGAAACAGCGGGAAGACAACGCCCCGGAAAAGCGCGTGGAACTGCATTTGCACACCAATATGTCCGAGAAAGACGGCGTTTCGTCTGTGGAATCATTCATTCGCAGGGCGGCGGAATTCGGGCACAAAGCCATCGCCATCACGGATCCAGGCGGGGTACAGGCGTTTCCCGACGCACAATGGGCGGCACACCGGGATGAGCGAAACATTAAGATTCTTTACGGAATGGAGGCGCGCCTTCAAGGCGATTTTTCGGAAGAGAACGCAAGCATTACCATTTTAGCAAAAAATCAGGAAGGCTTAAAGAATCTCTATCGGCTGATCACCTGGTCCAATCTGGAAAACCGGCGCTGCGGACTACCCTGCCTCACCAAGGAAAAGATCCGGGAATACCGCCGCGGACTTGTGCTGGGGAGCGGCTGCGCCCAAGGCGAGTTGTTCCGGGCGATCATGGATCATAAACCGTGGGAGACCCTTCGGGAGATCGCCGCGTTCTACGATTATCTGGAGATCTTTCCCGTGGCGGGTGGGGAAAATGAAATGCGGATCAACAAGATCGTCCGCCTCGGCAGAGAAATGCACATCCCGGTCTGCGCGGTGGGGGACGCCCGCTTCTGCGATCCCGAAGACGAGATCTATCGGCGCATTCTGCTCCATCCGGCGAAAAACGACGCCCCGGACGCCTTTTTTCGCACCACGGAAGAAATGCTCGCGGCATTTTCCTTCCTCGGTGAAAAGGAGGCGTATGAAACGGTGGTGACCAACCCGGGGCTCATCGCCGACAAAATCGAAGAAATAGAGCCGATCCGGTGGGGATTGCATCCTCCGGCAATCGAAAGTGCCGACCGGGAACTGGAACTGTTTGTCCGCCGCCGCGCGGGGGAACTCTACGGGGATCCCCTGCCGGAGATCGTGCGGGAGCGGTTGGAGCATGAATTAAAACTGATCATTGGAAACGACTTTGCTGTTTACTACGTGATCGCCATGCGACTGGCGGCTAACGCCGCCACACGGGGATACCACTCCGAGTTCCGCGGCTCCGCCGGGTCATCGTTTGTGGCATTCCTTTCGGGGATCACCGACGTCAATCCCCTGCCACCCCACTACCGTTGCCCCCATTGCCGCCATATGGATTTTTCCGTAGAAGCCGCCTCCGGCTATGATCTACCGGACAAAGATTGCCCTGTCTGCGGCAAGCCCATGCGCGGCGACGGGCAAGAGCTTCCCTTTGAAACCTTTGCCTGGTGGGACGGATCAAGGACCCCAGATATCGACCTGGTTTTTGCCCCGGAATATCTCCCATACGCACAAAAGGATCTTGCGTTCCTGTTCGGCAAAGGGAGGGTGATCCGGGCGAGCGCCGTTTCAACGCTCTCCCCGGCAAGCGCCTGCCGCCTGATCCGGCGCTATGCAAAAGCTCACAACTTGTCCCTTGACAAAGAAGAGGAGGAAAAACTGACCCGGAAAATGACAGGGATCAAAAGCGGCGATGAAGATCACCCCTGCGGATACTTTATCATTCCGGCAGAATTCGACGCTGAGGATTTTAGCCCCTTGAGCGTTCTGGATCCCGGCGAAGTCGCCGGCGAATTCCGCTTTCTGATCGACGCTTGCGAAAAGGTGGATCTCATCGGGAGCACCGCGCAAGAGATCCTCTGCCGTTTGGAGATCGGCACCGGCGTCAAGGTCAGCGATATTCCCTTGAACGACCCGGCGGTGATGTGGGATCTTATTTCACCCGAGGAGACGGTCGATAAAAAGAAATATCGCGTGGGTTTCACGTCCCGGTATGAACGGAAAATCATGGATCTTTGCAAGCCAAAGTGCTTCTCCGATCTGGTGAAGATCTACGGTCTTGCCGTGGGAACAGACGTTTGGCTTGGCAACGGAAATAATCTGATCCGAAAAAGCGTCTGTTCCCTCTCCGAACTCATCGCCAACCGGGACGACGTGATGAATGATCTCATAGCGCGGGGCGTCGACAAAAAAACCGCCTTTCTGATCATGGAAATTACCCGCAAGGGGGCAGCCAAATCGAAATTAAAAGAAGAGCTTCTTCAAGCAGTGCAAGATGCCGGCGTTCCCGACTGGTATATAGACAGCATGAAAAAATGCCGCTATTTGTTTCCCAAAGCCCACGCGGTGTCAAATGTGGAGGCCATTGTTCGCCTCGCCTGGTTCAGGCGCTATTATCCCGACGCGTATAAAAAGGTGCTTTCCGCGGAAAAAGATAAGACCGAATAACCTGAAAAAAGCAAAGAGGACTGCATATCGCAGTCCTCTTTCATTCGCCAAAAACGAAGTACTGTTTTTGGTGCATTGCCTATGATATACTGCCGTCGAAAAAAGGAGAGGGGGACAAACGAGTATGAGCAAAAGCAGTCGTTCCTTCGATCAACTCAGTATCGAAGAAGTGCTGAAACTGTCGAATGCCACTGGGAGCGCTTTTTCCAGCGAGGAACTGGAGGCAGCCATCGAAAAACTGCAGGAATGGAAGGCGCGGGCGGCGGCGCGGGAGAAAAGGGAGCAGGAAGAGCGGGAGCGTCTGGAAGCGGCGGAACGTGCGCGGCGGGAAAAGGAAGCCCACGACGCCCACGTCCGGGAAGTAACCAGTATGGACCTGCCCCTGGATTGGGAAAACGCCTTTCACAAAGACGCCCGGGCACAGGACGCCCACGCGGACAGTATTCCGGACGGGCTCATCCTCAGTTTGGCCAATTTAGGGCGGGTGGATATCGAATATATCGCCGCCGTCACCGGGGAGACGTACAAGGCGGTGATCGGCACCCTGAAGGGCAGTATTTACCAAAATCCCGTCACCTGGGGCGAGTGCTTTTACAAGGGATGGGAGACGGCGGACGAATACCTCACCGGCAACCTGATGCAAAAATGGCAGATCGCGGAAAACGCCAACAAAACCTATAACGGTTATTTTTCCGATAACCTGAAAGCCCTGGAAAAGGTCATGCCCCCGGCGCTTTCCACTAAGGAGATCTACGTTACTCTGGGCTCCCCCTGGGTCCCCGCGGACGTGATCGACGACTTCATTCTGCACCTGTTCGGTGATCCGCCGTTGGATTACAACGACTATCCGGGCGTCACGCCGGATTGGTACAAAACCGTCCACGACGAGATCACCGGCTCCTGGGAGATCCCCAATAAGGGTCGTTACGGCGGCAGGGTCGGCGTCAACAAGACATATGGCACGGATCGCATTGGCGCCCTTTACATTCTGGAAAGAACGCTGAATATGAAGCCCGTCGCCGTGACCCGTGAAATCTCCTGCCCCGCCAACGCCTCCGGCATCAAGCGTGTCATCGACCGGGAGGACACCATTGCCGCCCTGGAAAAGCAAAAGAAATTGATCGATGCGTTTCAAAAATGGGTCTGGAAGGACGAGCGGCGGAAGGAACGGCTGGAGATCATCTACGAAAACCGCTACAGCTGTGTGCGCCGACGGACCTTCGACGGCTCCTTTTTGACCTTTCCGGGCATGGATCCTTCCGTTTCTCTCTACCCGTACCAAAAGAACGCCGTGGCGCGGATCATCTTCTCCCCCAATACCCTTTTGGCACACGAAGTTGGCGCCGGCAAGACCTATGTGATGATCGCCGCGGGGATGGAGATGCGGCGGATGGGGCTATCCAAAAAGAACGTGTACGTGGTTCCCAACAACATCGTGGGACAGTGGAAAAGCATTTTTGAAAAGATGTATCCCGGCGCGGACCTCTTGTGCGTGGAGCCCTGCACCTTTCTTCCCAAAACGCGACAGGCCATGATGAAAAAGATCCGGGACGAGGACCACGACGGGATCATCATCGCCTACAGCTGTTTCGATCAGATCCCCCTTTCCAGCTGTGAGCAAATGGAGGCGTTGAAAGAGCAATTACGGGCGGTGGCGGAGCAAGCGGCGGATCGGAGCAAATCCACGGCGAAACTGCGGAGAAGAAAAGCGCAATTGGAAAAGCGGATCGCGGAGCTGGCGATTGCCGTGATCCCGGACGACACGGTCTTTTTCGAGGAACTGGGGATCACTCGGCTCTTCGTGGACGAGGCGCACAACTATAAAAACGTGCCCTTCGAGACGCAGAACAACAAGGTGCTTGGGATCAACAGCACAGGCTCCGAAAAATGCCGCGTCATGATGGAGAAGGTGCACCTGGTCCAAAAGCAGAACGACGGCAAGGGCGTGATTTTCGCCACGGGCACGCCCATCACCAATTCCATCACGGACGTTTACCTCATGCAGCGGTATCTGCAAAGCGGGGAGCTTGCCATGCTGGGGCTGCAGAGCTTTGACGGATGGACGGGAATGTTCGCGGAGCCGGAGGCGACGTTTGAGGTGGACGTGGACACCACCCGCTACCGCCTCGCCACCCGCTTTTCCAAATTTCACAACCTGCCGGAGCTCACGTCCCTGCTTTCCTCCATCGCGGACTTCCACCGGGTGGACGCGAGCGCGGGTATCCCGGCGTTTAAGGGCTACCGGGACGACCTGGTCGCCAAAACGCCCGCCTTTGCTCAATTCCTGAATACCCTCTCCGTCCGGGCGGATATGATCCGGGAGGGTCTGGTCAATCGGCGGGAGGACAATATGCTCCTGATCACCACCGACGGGCGAAAAGCCGCTTTGGATCTGCGCCTGGTGGATAACACCCAGCCCTTCACCTTTCAGTCCAAGGTCGCCCGCTGCGCGGAGAACGTCTGGGAGATCTATTACAACACCCAAAAGGAAAAGAGCACGCAGATTGTCTTTTGCGACACTTCCACCCCGAAAGCGGGCTTCAATATCTATTCGGAAATGAAAGCCCTTCTCACCGCGAGAGGCATTCCGGACAAGGAGATCGCCTTCGTTCACGACGCTTTGACGGAGAAAAAGCGCATGGAACTCTTTGACGACGTCCGGCGCGGCGCGGTGCGGATCCTGTTGGGCTCCACCTTCAAGCTTGGCCTGGGCGTGAATATCCAGGACCGCCTCATCGCCCTGCATCACCTGGACGTGCCCTGGCGCCCGGCGGATATGACACAGCGGGAAGGGCGCATCCTGCGGCAGGGCAACCAGAATAAACGCGTGTATATCTACCGCTACATTACCGAAGGCAGTTTCGACGCCTATTCCTGGCAACTGCTGGAAAACAAACAGCACGTCATTTCCTCTTTGCTTGCAGGATCCCTCACGGAGAGAAGCGCATCAGACATCGAAGACACGGTGCTGGACTACGCGGAGGTGAAGGCGCTGGCCATCGGCAATCCCCTTATCAAACAGCGGGTGGAAGCCGCTAACGAGTTGACCCGTTATCGTCTGCTTCAACGGAAACTGGTGGAAACGCGGATGCAGTTGGAAGCGGAACTCATGGCGTTGCCGGGAAAGAAACAGGAACAGCAGGAACGGATCCGGGCGTGGCAAAAGGACGAGAATGAATACACCGCCTGGCTGAAATTGAACCCGCCTGCCGAAACCAACAAGGAAAAAGAGGTTGAAAACGAAACGCGGCGGCTCCTGCGGGAAGAGATCCATCGCGGGCTGCAGGGAAATGAGGCGGAAGTCAGGGAACGGGAGCTCTTGTCTTACCGTGGCTTTACCGTCCTGCTCCCCGCCGGCATGAGTTTGAAAAAGCCCTACCTGTGGCTGCGTCGCCATGGGCGGTACTACGTGGATCTCGGGGACAGCGCCACCGGGAACCTCATCCGCATCGACAATTTCCTTGCCGAGCTGCCCAACTACGGTAAAAAGCTGGCGACGGGACTTGCCGATCTGGTGAAGAGGGAAGGCGAGATCCGGGATGAATTGAAAAAGGACGAAAACTACACGGATCAGATCAACTACTTCAAAAAGAAAGTAGAGGATCTGGACCTGGAATTGGGGGTCAACAAAGCATGAGTGAGATCAAACACGGAAATATCCCCACCATGTCGGTGGAAAAGGTCGTAAAACGGTTAGGGGACGCTTACAGTGCCGTTTTGCAAAAAGGACTGCCCCTGAAAACCGTCCCCTCCGTCATGCTCTGGGGTCCGCCCGGGGTGGGTAAATCCCAGGCGGTGCGGCAAATCGCCCAAGTGATCCGGGAAAAGACGAAAAAGGACGTGCGCGTAACGGACGTGCGCCTGCTTCTCTTCAACCCCATCGATCTTCGGGGCATTCCCACCGCCAACGCGGATAAGACCCTGGCAATCTGGCTGAAACCGCAGATCTTTCAAATGGACCCGGGAGAAGACGTGGTGAACGTCCTCTTTCTGGACGAGATCTCCGCGGCGCCCCAATCCGTGCAGGCGGCGGCGTACCAGATCACCCTGGATCGGGTGGTGGGGGAGCACCGCCTCCCGGACAACTGCGTCGTCATCGCGGCGGGCAACCGGGTCACTGACCGTTCCGTGGCGTTCAAAATGCCCAAAGCCCTGGCGAACCGCCTTTTGCACATCGAGGTGGAGGGCAGTTTCAAGGCGTGGAAGCATTGGGCGATCCGGACCGGGGTCAACGAAAAGGTGGTGGGCTTTCTTTCCTTTAGGCAATCCCATCTCATGGCGTTCGATCCCGCGTCTGACGATCTGGCGTTTCCCACGCCCCGCGCCTGGGAGATGGTAAGCGATCTTTTGAACGGCGTAAACGATAACGTGGACGAAATGTATCCTTTGATCGCGGGGATCGTGGGAAGCGGGACCGCCACGGAATTCAGGACCTGGTCAAAGGTTTATCAGGAACTGCCCGCTATTGCGGATGTTTTCGGCGGCAGTATGCCGGAGGTTCCCCGGAACACCGACGCCCTGTACGCCCTCACTTCTTCCATGGTGGCTTTTGCCCGGGCGCACCAGGATAACATGGATCAGATCGCCCATTCCGTGCGCTTTGCCAACCGTATGCCGCCGGATTTCGGCACGATCCTCTTGATGGACTATTTGCATATCGACCCGGCGTTCCGGGAAAAACTGATGGCGATCCCGGAATACGCCAAGTGGATGCAGACGAAAGGAAGTTTGATGAATGGATCTGTCTGAAGAAAAAAAGCGGGAATACGTAAAGCGCATCCTACTTTCCCGGATGCGCCTGCTGTTAAAATACGGCTTCTACGGACTTTTACTTATGCACATGAGATTCGGTCTGGATGAAAACTGCCCCACGGCTTATACCGACAGCGAGCGGATCGCTTTCAACCCGTCATTTTTGGAACGCTTGAGCAACCCCGAATTGGACTTCGTCATGATGCACGAGATCCTCCACGTGGTCCTGCGGCACTGTCAGCGCCGGGGCGACCGGGAGCCCATGCGGGACAATATCGCCTGCGATATCGTAGTGAATTCCAATATTCTCTATTCCTGCGGGATGGATCTCAATTCCATCACCATCCGTGGCTTTGGCGTCCAGATGCACCTGGCGCCGGACGGCAAAGAGGGCTACGAATACACCGCCGAGGAGGTGTACCAAATGCTACCGCCCATGTCGGATCAGGGCAAAAGCATCAATTTCCCGGGGGGACCGAAGAAGCGCGGGGGCGGCGGCAAACGTACCGCGAACAGGGGAGGGTGGGACGACCATACCCACTGGAGGGAAAAGGAAGAAGACGACGAGGAAACTGTAGAAGACGCAGAGGCAGGAGACTTCGATG
>CAMPCJ010000053.1 GCA_946645685.1 uncultured Clostridia bacterium
TCGGCAGTCGTTTCGTCGCCGGTTTCCGGCGCCTCCTCCTTCTCGGGAGCGGGCTGGGCAATGCCCTCGAACACCTCTTCCTCGGCAAACTCCTCCGGCAGAGCGGATTTCAGCGCCACAATGGCAACTTCGATCATATCGTCGGTGGGCTCCCGGGTGGTGATGCGCTGGATCCACAGACCCGGGGCGGTGATCACCCGGATCAGGGCATTGTCATACCGTCCGGCGAGCCGGATGACTTCATAGCCGAGTCCCACGGTGATGGGCAAAAGCAGGATCTTGATGCCCACGTACAGCCAGGTATTGGACTGGGTGGCGGGAAAGATCAGCCCGATAAAGAGACCGATGAGGATGCCCACGAACATCATCAGGATCATAAAGCTGGTGCCGCAGCGGGGGTGGAACCGTTTCTGCTTTCGCACGTTCTCCACCGTAAGGGGCAGTTCGTTTTCGTAGCAGAAGACGCTTTTATGCTCCGCGCCGTGGTACATGAAGGTGCGGCGAATATCCCCCATCAAAGAGACCAGGGTAATGTACGCCAGGAAAATGCAAATGCGCAGAAAACCCTCGATCACCTTGCGAACGGGGTCGGGAACGGGGATCAGCCCGGAGATAAAGGCGGGCAGAACGACGAAGAGGAAGACGCCCAGCGCCAATCCCAAAACCGTGCCGATGCCCATCACGATGCTGGTGAGGGACTTGCCGAAATGCTTCGTCAGCCATTTTTCGAATTTGGTCTCCTCCTCCACGTTCAAGGCTTCCGCCGCAAAGGACAGGGTGGAAAAAGAGAGGATCATGCTCTGAACGAACGCCACCACGCCCCGCACAATGGGCAGGCGCTGAAAGAAGTTCTTCTTTTTGATCTCGTTTTGATGGATATCCCGGACGATCGTCCCGTCCGGCTTCCGCACGGCGGTGGTATAGCCGGAGGTGCCGCGCATCATCACGCCCTCCAAAACCGCCTGGCCGCCCACCTTTCCCAGACGGCAGCTGCTGCTGATCTTGCTCATGGTTCCTCCTTATTGAAACCGCATTTGTTCGATCATTCCCTGCACCGCGTCGGTGTGGGAATCGAACAGATCCCGCTTTGCCGTGTAGGTCACGGTATAGATATTGCCGTTATACAAAACGAAGTACGAACGGAAAGCGAATTCCGTCCCGTCCACCGTGGCGGCATAGTCCGCCCGGGCGCCTTCCACCCCGTCGATGGTAACGGTATGGAACTTATAGCTCCCGTCCTGATTTCGCTCCGGCGTAACGTTGGGAAAGGTACCCTGAAGATGCTCGAAATAATAGGACTGCGCGTATTGAGAAGCGCTTTCATACCGTTCGGTGGGAACGAAGACCGTCACGGACACGTTGGAAAAATCCGTATCGGAAAAATAGACGCTGGTCATACCGGGATCGTGGCGATCCAGCAGCCAGGTGTCCGGGTAGAAAAAGCGGTATTCCACCCCTTCCGTTCCCGCGTCCAGATACCCCTGAGGCACGTCGCCGTCGCCGCTCTTGCAGGCAAACAGAGACAAAAGCAACCATAGCGCCAAAAGGGCGAAAAACATTCGTTTCATCATACAAGTCCTTTCAAATCAGATCCGCAAGAATGGTATTGGATACAAAGAAACCTTCCGGCGTCAGGCGAAACCCGTCCGCCGTCGGGCGCGCCAGTCCCTTTTCGGACAGCACAGCCAATTTTTTCAAAACCGCGTCCGCCTTTTCCCGTCCCGCCAGGGTCGACAGCCGCGCGGCGGACAAACCGTCGGAAAGGCGGAGAGAGAGAGCGATCTCCTCTTCGATCATCCCGGCGCGATCCACCTCTTCCCGCTCGTCGATCAGGGAAAAGGGGTCCTTTGCCGTGAGAAAGCGATCCAGGGACGGCACCATGCCGAAGCGTTCCCCGTCAAGATACGACCAGGCGCCGGGTCCCACGCCCAGATACTCCTCCCGCCGCCAGTAGCGCAGATTGTGCCGGGAGGCAAAGCCCGGCAGAGCGGCGTTGGAGATCTCATACTGCTTCATGCCCGCCTTCTCCACCAGATCCACGGCGGAAAGGTACATTTCCCGCTGGGTCTCCTCGTCGGGAAGACGATCCCGCAGGGCGTAAAGAGGCGTATTTTCCGACAAAGTCAGACAATAAAAGGATATGTGAACGGCGCCGTAGGAAAGCGCCGTTTTCACGCTTTCCGAAAAGCGGTCGACGCTTTGACAGGGCAGGGCGTACATCAGATCCAGACTGACGTTTTCGAAGCCCGCCTTATGCGCCCGTTCCACGGCGCGCGCCGTATCGGCGGCGCTGTGGAGCCTGCCCAGGATGAAAAGCTCTTCGTCAAAAGCAGACTGCATCCCGATGCTCAGCCGGTTTACCCCGGCTGCCCGAAACGCCGCCAGCACTTCATCCGTCAGGGATTCCGGGTTGGCTTCACAGGTGATCTCCGCGGAGGGAAGAATGGAAAAACGCTCCCGCAGAGCGGCAAAGAGCGCCGTCAAGGAAGCGGGGGGAAGCAGGGACGGCGTGCCGCCGCCCAGATACACGGTGTCCACCGGACGGTCTCCCGTTTTCTCCCGAAGGGCGGGCAGAAAGGAGATCACTTTTTCCACGTATGCCGCCGCCCGCTCCGGTGCGGCGAGGGAATAAAAATCACAATAGCGGCACTTGCCCCGGCAAAAGGGAACGTGCAGATACAGCCCGAGCCTATTCATCCATTTTCAGGACAGCCATAAACGCTTCCTGGGGCACCTCCACCGTACCCAGAGAGCGCATCTTCTTCTTGCCTTCCTTCTGCTTTTCCAGAAGCTTCTTCTTTCGGGTGATATCGCCTCCGTAGCACTTTGCCAGAACGTCTTTCCGCAGGGCTTTGACAGTCTCCCGGGCAATGATCCTGCCGCCGACCGCCGCCTGCACGGGGATCTCAAACAGCTGACGGGGAATATTCTCCTTCAGTTTTTCCGCAATGCGGCGGGCGCGGGCGTACGCCTTGTCCGCGTGGACGATGAAGCACAGAGCGTCCACCACGTCCCCGTTGAGCAGGATGTCCAGCTTCAAAAGCTTGGAGGGCACGTACTCCGTTTGGCTGTAATCGAAGGAGGCGTAACCCTTGCTGCGGGATTTCAACGCGTCGAAGAAATCATAAATGATCTCGTTCAGCGGCAGTTTGTAGTGAAGCTCCGCCCGGGTGGCGGTGATGTATTTCATATCCGTGAACTCACCCCGGCGATCCTGGCAGAGATCCATGATGCCGCCCACGAATTCCGTGGGGGTGATGATGCTGGCGTGCACCACCGGCTCGTAAGCGGTGGCAATGGTTTCCGCGGCGGGATAGTCCGTGGGGTTATCGATCATAACGGTACTGCCGTCCGTCAGATCCAGCTTATAGACCACGCTGGGCGCGGTGGTGATGAGATCCAGGCTGAACTCCCGCTCCAGCCGCTCCTGAATGACCTCCATGTGCAGAAGGCCCAAAAAGCCGCAGCGGAAGCCGAAGCCGAGGGCGGCGGAGGTTTCCGGCTCAAAGGAAAGCGCCGCGTCGTTGAGCTGCAGCTTGACCAAGGCTTCCCGCAGGTCGTTGTACCGGGCGCCGTCCGCCGGATAAATGCCGGAAAATACCACGGGCAGCGCCTTCTGAAAGCCGGGGAACGGCTCCGCGGCGGGGTTTTCCGCCAGCGTTACGGTGTCGCCCACCCGGGTGTCCGCCAGGGTTTTGATGGATGCGGTGAGATACCCCACTTCCCCGGCGACCAGCTCCTCCCGGGGGGCAAGCCCGAAGGTGCGCATCACGCCCACCTCCGTCACGTCAAACTGGGCGCCGGTACTCATCAGCCGGATGCGGTCGCCCTTGGAAAGCTTGCCTTCAAACACGCGAAAATATACGATCACGCCCCGATATGCGTCGTAAAAGGAGTCAAAGATCAGCGCCTTTAAGGGCTTGGTCTCGTCCTGCTCGGCGGGGGCGGGGATGTACTTGACGATGCCCTCCAGCACCTCGTGGATGTTCAGCCCCGTTTTGGCGGAGATCAGGGGCGCATGATCCGCCGGGATGCCGATCACGTCCTCGATCTCGCTCCGGGTCTTTTCCGGCTGAGCCGCCGCCAAGTCGATCTTGTTGATCACCGGCAAAAGCTCGAGATCGTTATCCACCGCGAGATACGCGTTGGCGAGCGTCTGCGCCTGGATGCCCTGGGTGGCGTCCACCACCAGAAGGGCTCCCTCGCACGCCCGGAGAGACCGGGAGACTTCGTAATTAAAGTCCACGTGGCCGGGGGTATCGATCAGATTGAATTCATAGGTCTGCCCGTCGTCGGCGGTATAATCCAGGGAAACGGCGCGGGCTTTGATGGTGATGCCCCGTTCCCGCTCCAGGTCCATATCGTCCAGGACCTGCTCTTCCATTTCCCGCTGTTCCACGGAGCCGGTGGCTTCCAGAATGCGGTCCGCCAGGGTGGATTTCCCGTGGTCGATGTGGGCGATGATGCAAAAATTACGGATCTGTTTTTTCATGCTGTTTCCTTATCCCGTTCAGTCCCGGTCGGCGTATTTCGTATCCCGGCGGTTTTCCCGCTCCAGTTCACGGCGCATTTCACTGTCCCGCTTGTCATAGAGCTTTTTGCCGCGGCAGACGCCCACTTCCACCTTGACCCTGCCCTTTTTCAAATACAGGGAAAGGGGAATGAGGGTATAGCCGTCCCGCTCGGTGAGGTATTTCAATTTGACGATCTCCCGCTTGTGCATCAGAAGCTTTCGCACCCGCAGCGGATCCCGGTTGAAAATGTTGCCCTTTTCGTAAGGGCTGATATGGATATTCTTGGCGAAGAGCTCCCCTTCGTGGATGATCAGATAGGAGTCCTTCAAATTGACGCTCCCCTGCCGGATGGACTTCACTTCCGTGCCGAACAGCTCGATCCCCGCTTCAAAGCGCTCCTCCACGAAATAATCATGGAACGCCTTGCGGTTGGCGGCGACGGTCTTGATCCCCTCACTCTTCGGCATCGTCCGTCCCTCCCAAAAGGGTATCCGCCCGGTCGCTGGGCAGCGCGGAAACGCCCCGCAGCTTTCTCTGAATGACCCGGGTGCGAACGCCCACCAACTCATCCAACTCCTGGTTGGCTTGGTTCAGACGATCCTGGGTCTTCTTGATCACGGCGCCGAACTTATCGAATTCCGTCCGGACGGCGCCGAGAATGTCCCACACCTCGCTGCTCCGCTTCTGGATCGCCAGGGTGCGGAAGCCGGTCTGCAGGGCGTTGAGAAGCGCCGCCATGGTGGTGGGTCCCGCCACGTTGACGCGGTATTTGCTTTGAAGCGTCTCCACCAGTCCCAGTCGCACCACCTCGGCGTACAGTCCTTCCGTAGGCAGGAACATAATGCCGAAATCCGTGGTATGAGGCGGCTCAACGTACTTGGTCCGGATGTCCTTGGCAAAGGACTTGACCCGGTTTTCCAGCTCCTTGCGGGCGGCGGCGATCGCTTCCGCGTCGCCGGAATCATAGGCGTCCTGCAGTGCCATATACGCGTCCATGGGGAACTTGGAGTCGACGGGCAGATAAACGACGCCCCCGTCTTCCCCGCCGGGAAGCCGCACGGCGAATTCCACCCGGTTCGGAGAGCCGGGGATGGTGGCGATGTTGGTTTCGTACTGTTCCGGAGAAAGGATCTCCTCTAAAATGGAGCCAAGCTGGATCTCGCCCAGAATGCCCCGGGCTTTCACATTGGACAACACCCGTTTCAGATCGCCCACGCCGTTTGCCAGGGTCTGCATCTCCCCAAGCCCTTTATAGACCTCCGCCAGACGGTCGCTGACTTCCTTGAACGAGCGGCTGATCTTATCCTCCAGCGTGGACTGAAGCTTTTCCTCAACGCTGGTGCGGATCTCCGTCAGAGATTTTTCATTGCCCTGACGGATCTGTGTGAGCTTTTCATCCACGGTCTTCCGCAAAGCTTCGGCGGACTCCGTTTGAAGGCGGGTCATATCCGCCATCCGGCCGTCCGTGGCTTTGGCGTTGCTCTCCAGCTGAAGCCGCATGGTCTCCAGCGCCGTATTCACGTGTTCGATCAAATCGGTCAGCCGCTTGTCCTGTCGGTTGTAAAGAGCTTCCTCCTGCTCCCGGAAAGAACGGAACGACGCTTCCAGGGAGGAGCGCTCCTGTTCCAGGATCTCCCGGCGGGCGTTATTCACCGTTTCCGTCAGCCGCCGCTCCGTTTCCGCCATTTCCCCGCCGCTCCGGCTTTTCTTCGCCGCGACGAGCGTGAGAGTGGCGACCGCCAGCGTCAAGGCGACCAGTACCGTTATGATGATCTCAAATGGTGTCAAATCCGTATCCCTTTCCTTTTACCGGGTCACTCTTTGTCGATCTGCGCCTTGATCCGATCCCGCTCAGCCTCGTTATGCGCAAAATACGTGACGCCGCTCTTGTTGGCGATAAAGTAGAAATACTTGTTCTCTTCGCCCTCTCCGCTGCCGTCGTAACGGTCCGGATACAGCGCCGCCTGAATGGCAGCCCAGCCGGGGTTGGAAATAGGTCCGGGGGGCAGTCCTTTGTACAAACGGGTGTTGTATGGATCGTCGATATTCAGATCCTCATTGGTCAGTTCCCGGTGATCCTGAATGATATACTGGATGGTGGCGTCCGACCCCAGATAGGGGAACCAGGCAGGGTTCTCCATACGGTTGTAGAAAACGCCGGCGATGGAATAGAAGTCCTTTTCGGTACGCCCTTCCATCTGAACGATGGAGGCGAGGATCACCACTTCGTCCAAATTCTTGTTCAGTTCGGTCAGTCGATCGTAATACGCTTTTTCAAAATGCGCCTCGAACGCCGCCAGCATTTTATCGATGATGACCACTTCGGAGGAATCCGTATAGAAGTCATAGGTATCCGGGAAGAGATACCCCTCCAGGCGGTAGTGCCGCGCTTCGCTGAACGTTATGGCGTTCAGATGCTCCATGAAGGTGTATTCGTAGGGATAGTCGTTGATGGCGGCGATGAAGCCTTCCCTGGTGCCAAGCCCCTTATCCAGGAAAAGCTGAATGGTCTCGTTCACCGTCAAGCCTTCCGGCACCGTAATGGTGATGATGTCCCGGGTGGATTTATACTTGATCAAGTTGGTGATCTGGTCGTAATTGAGGGTACTTTTCAGCTCATAAGTGCCGGGCTTGAAGGTGAGCGGCGTGGTGTCCTTCCGGTGACGGAAATTGACGTACAGACGGAAGATCAGGGGATGCTTGATGATCCCGTTCTGCTTCAGCAGCGTCGCCACCTCGGAGATACTGGCATTTTCCGGCACCTCGATCTGCGCGGTAACGTCGTCCTTGACCAAAGCGAAGATATCATTGGCAAAATCAATGGCAAGGGCGGACAGGATGGCGGAAACGGCAACCACCAGGGCAATGTAGATCAAAGCCCGGGCAACGGTGGAACGCGCGCCTTTTTTGATGTCCTGCCGGGCGTCTTTTTCCCCCTTGCCGCCGGCGAGCGGCGTATGCGCCGGAGCGGATCGGGCGCCGCCGCGGGGCGCGCCCGTCCTTGATGGCTGCGCGGCGGAGGCGCGCTGCGCCTGCCCGGGGGCGGGCGGCACGGCGCTCATTTTGCGGGTAGCGGCGGCAGCCGGGACGGGATTCATTTTCCGGGTAGCGTCCGCAGGATTTTGGGCAGCGGGCGTACCCATCGCCTTCTTCGGTGCCGGGGCGGGATCGCCCGTCCGTCCGTTTTCCCGGGGATCCACCAAAATATCGATGGTCTCGTGCTTCCGGTCGTTTCGATTGGTCTCGTTCATCGTTTCCTCCACAGGAAAGAATTTGGGTCGGTTCAGAATATTTTCGCGGCAAAGAGAACGTATACGGCGACTACGCCTAAAAAGGTCGGGGAAAGCCACACGTCCCGAAAAACAGGCAAAAAAGACTTTTTCGGCTCCGGCTCCTCCCGGTTCTTTTCCAATTCCTTTTCCAAAAGCTCCTTGCGGCTTTGATTCATTTCGTCATACGATTCGCCCCGGTACAGATCCTCCAGGCGGGAAAAGACCAGGAAGAAGCAAAAGAGCGTGGCGGCGAAGAGAAGGTACGGAAGAAGCGCGCTTTTTCCCGCCTGACGCACGTATGTCAGGGCGCCCTCCCGCATGTAAAAGTAGGACAGGTTACACAGGGTGTGCATGACCAGCGCGGGGATGAGAGAATCGGCCACCACCGTAACGGCGCCCAGGATGAGCCCCAGACAGAAGTAATAGAACAAATTGGCGGGATCAAAGTGAAGCAGGGCGAACATCGCGGCGGACATACACACCGCAAATCCGTTGCCGAAAGAGCGGTATTCCGTCAGCAAAACGCCCCGGCACAGGATCTCTTCCAGGATCGCCGGCAGAAGGATGTTGCACAGAAAATTGAGAATGACGCTGTCCGTCTGTGCGCCGAAGTAAACGGCGGAGGGGGTATCGGTCATGGCGCTGCGGAACCAGAAGATGCCCATATACCGGCAAAAGAGCGTGAAAAAAGCCATCAAAAGGGTCATCACGGCGATGAAGGGCAGCTTCCGCACGGAAAAACCGTTGAATTTCAGCACGGAAGAAAAACCCGCGCCGCGTATGATGGCATAGACCGCCAACGGCAGAAGAAACGCCAAAAGCTGCATAATGGTGGTGGACAGGAAGGGATCGGAGCCGATCCCGCCCATCAAGCGAACAAACCGGGCGGAAAAGCCCGCCAGGATCATCACCACGCCGAAAAGCAGCGGCGTATACAGGGCGGGGCGGCCTTTCACAAGTTCTCTCCCCCGGCATAGCACATGGCGCTTCTGACCTGTTCCGCCTTTTCCCTGCCCTTCAGCGCGGCGAGGATGGCGAAGCCGAAGTCGGCGGCGGCGCCGGGTCCGCGGCCGGTAATGACTTTTCCGGAGACCACCACCTGCCGGGGCAAAGTCTCCTCACAGTCAAGCTCCCCTTCCATACCGGGGTAGCAGGTCGCCTTTTCCCCTTTCAGAACGCCGCAGGCAGACAGAACGGTGGGCGCGGCGCAGATGGCGGTCAGCCAAACGCCCCGCTCTTTTCCCCGGCGTATCCGGTCGCACACCACGCCGGAGGCTTTCAGATTCAGGGTGCCCGGCATACCGCCGGGCAGGAGGATGCACGTTTCATCTTCCGGCAGCTCTTCGGGCGTCAGATCGGCGGTGAACAAAATGCCGTGGGCGCCGCGCACCTCCCGGATCCCGGGTGTGACGGTGCAGGTCTTTACCGGCACGCCCCCCCGGCGCAGAATGTCCACGGGGGTCACGGCTTCCACTTCTTCAAAGCCGTCTGCCAAAAACACAAGTACCATAGAAATTCCCTTTCGTCCAAACGGACCGTCAGATCAAGTCGGAGACCGCGCTCCAGATGAGATCGGAGATCGCCTCCACCGTCATCAGTTCTCCGGCGCCGTCCAGGCAGGAAATGCGTTTCCAGCCCCAGGCGTCGGCAGCTTGCAGAGCCGCTTCCCGCGCCTTTTCCAGATGCGCGCGGTTTTCGTGAATGTCCTTCTTCTCCCCGCGATGGTCAATGAGAGCAAGGCTCTTCTCCACCGGCAGTTCCAAAAGGATGGAACGATCCGGCACGGGAAGCCCCAGCTTGTTGAACTCATAATCCCAAAGCCAGTCCAAAAACGCACCGCGCTCCCCCCGGGGCAGCTTTGCCAGCTGATGGATGGCGTTGGCAGTGGTGTAGCGATTGGCGAGGATGATCTTGCCCGCGTCATAATCCTCCTTCCAGTTCAGCCGGAAAGAAGCGTAACGATCCACGGCGTAGAAGGAGGACGCGGCGTAACAGTTCACCGCCTCCGGATCCTCTCCGAACGCGCCGGAAAGATACAGCTTGACCAGGGCGCTGGAATCACTGTCGTAATCCGGAAAAGACACCATCCGGGCGGGAACGCCCTTTTCCGTGAGTCTGGCGTAGAGCCGCTTGGTCTGTGTGTTCTTTCCGCTGCCGTCCAGCCCGTCGATGACAATGAGTTTTCCCAAGATCCTCCGTCCTCCTGATCATACAAATATCCTTATACAGATTAAAGTATAACACAAACAGAGCGATTTCACAAGGGCAAGTTGAAAAAAAGCCGTTTTTTTCCGCGCCTCTCCCCCGGGCATATTTTTCCGGAGAATTGGATACAGTAAGCATACGAAATCCATGGAAAAAACGGAGAGCGGAAATGGGAGAAAAAACACGAAAATTCTGCAGGGACGTGATCTTGATCACCGCCGTCGCGCTCATTGGGATCCTTTTGATCAAGAAACTGTTTTTCCTGGCGCTGCCGGTGGGGGCGGGATATTTGTTTTCCGAAGCGGCGCGCGGCAGTTTTCGCAAGCTCAAGCCCCTCTCTCCCGGAGCGAAGCGGGCGTTGATCATTTTGATCCTGATGATCCTGTTCGCCCTGCTTCTTCTCGCCACGGTGCTTTTGACGGAAAAGGCGCTGAAGGGCGTCAAAGATTTGGGAGACGGGCTGGAACAAACCGTCTCCCGGGTAAGCGCCTGGCTTCAGGACAGCGCGGGACGGATGGGAAAATGGCTGTCGGGGATCCTTCACCGGGACGTGGAGAGCCGGGTGACGGATCTGATCCCCTCCCTCTTGTCCGAGGGTGCCAAAAAGATCGCGAGCCGCCTGCCGGAATGGGTGGGGAAAATTGCCGCCGGTGTTCCTCTGTTGGTGGCGTCGCTGATCCTCTTTTTGTTTTCCGGCTATTACTTTTCCTGCGAATGGGAGCGGGCGCAGCGGTTGTTCCACCGCCTTTGCCCGGCGGAGAAAAAAGCGGGCGTCCTGCGGCGGAAAGCGGGCTTTCTCCGGGCGCTGAAGAAGCTTTTGCGGGCATACGGGATCCTGTTCCTCATCACCTTCGGGGAGCTTTTGATCGGCTTCTGGATCCTGAAAGTCCCGGGGAGCGTGGGAAAAGCCGCCTTGGTCGCCCTGGTGGACGCCTTACCCGTGTTCGGCTGCGGGACCGTTCTGATCCCCTGGGGCGTTGTTCTGCTGCTGCAAAAAAAGACCGCGGAGGGGATCGGCATTCTCCTTCTGTACCTGGCGATCTTTGTGATCCGGCAATTTATCGAACCGAAGATCGTGGGGAAGTCCATCGGTCTGCACCCCATCGTTTCTCTGATCCTGGCGCTGGGCGGGCTCGCCCTGTTCGGCGTGTGGGGCATGATCTTGCTGCCCCTGGCGGCGGCGTGCCTGGCGGGAGAAGAGATCAGCGCGTAGGTGCCGGAAAACGGCAGCAAAAGAAAAAGCCTGCGTTTCACGCAGACTTTTTCTTTTTGTCGTTCTCAGACTCTCTCGACCTTGCCGGAGCGCAGGCAGTGAGCGCAGACGTAAACACGGGTATGAGTCCCGTTGACAACGGCGCGCACCTTCTTGACGTTGGGCTTCCAGGCGTGGTTGGTACGACGATGGGAGTGGGACACTCTCTGACCGAAAGTGACGCCCTTCCCGCAGATTTCACACTTTGCCATTTTTCATAACCTCCAAAACTGTGCCGATGGCACGCAAAAATCTAAGTTAGCCGTTGCCGTTTTGGTCAGCGGTGTTTTCCGTCGCGGCGGCGGAAGAAGCGGCAGGCGCCTCCTCGCTCGTTTCCGCGGCAGCGGTCTCGTTCTCCTCACCGTTCGCCACGGGAGCGACGGTCTCCACGGGCTCTTCCTCCGTTTCGGTGACGGTCTCGGTCGTCTCCACGGCGGGGGTGGTGCTTTCCGTGGTCTTGAGCTTATTGTTCGCTTCCGCGGACTGCAGGATGTAAACGAACAAAACGATGCCCACGAAGATGATGGAAACGATCAGAGTCGCGGAATTCAGCGCCTTATCAACGGTCTTGCCCTTGTTCTTGCCGAAAAAGGTCTCGGCGCCGCCGGCAATGGTGCCGGACAGACCGGGCTCCTTGCCGCTCTGCATCAGAACGGCGACGACCAGGAACACGGCGAGGATGACCATGATCACGCACAGAACTGTTACAACCATAGTATTCTCCTTTCGTCAATCGCTGACGTAAGGCAGGATAGCGATCTGACGGGCGCGCTTGATGGCGGTGGTCAGCTCTCTCTGATGCTTGGCGCAGGTACCGGTGACCCGGCGGGGCAGGATCTTGGCGCGCTCGGAAATGAATTTACGAAGACGGCCGGCGT
>CAMPCJ010000054.1 GCA_946645685.1 uncultured Clostridia bacterium
GGCGCTTCCCGGATGAGAAACACAGTCGCCCGCCCCACCAGGACGCCGTCCTCCACTTCCTCCACGCCGATGTTTTCCGGCAGATCCAGGCTGTATTCCGCCCGGACGCCGTTCCGTGCCAGCAGCACCACGTCCTCCCCCGCCACCACGGGCAGGGTGACGTCGGAATCCCGCACGGGAAGATCCGCTATTTTCTGTCCCTTCTCCAAAAGGGTTTGCGGAGAGAAGTTTTCGTACGCGTAGCGGACCAGGGTGCTGGTCTCGATCCACGCCATGTTTTTGCCGCCGTATTTTTTGGCGCCGTCCAGGTTGGCGCCCATCAGGACGGACACGTAGGACACGCCGTCCTTTTTGCTGTACGCCGCCAGACACCTGCCCGCCTCATCCGTAAAGCCGCTTTTGCCGCCCACGAAGGCGTCCAGATAATAGTCGCTGTAATACTTGTTGTTCTCGTAAAAGATGTCCACGGTGTATTTCAATTCCCGCGCCCCGTGGAGAGACGAGGCGGGAATGGTGCCCCGGCGGGTGGAGATGATGGCGAGAAAACGGTCGTCCTCCACCGCTTTTTTCAAAAGCAGGGCGATGTCCCGGGGGCAGGACCAGTGATCGGGGTCGTGCAGTCCGTGGGCGTTGGTGAAGTGAGAAGAATCCATGCCGAGCTGCGCCGCCTTCTCGTTCATCATGTCCACGAAGTTTTCCACGCTCTCCCCCCCGTAGTACCACGCCAGAAGCTGGGCGGCGTCACAGAAGGAATTGAGCATCATCCCCGTGAGAAGATCCTGCACGGTGAAGGTCTCCCCCTGGCGGATGTCCATGTGAACGGCGCCGTCCTCGATGATGGGGGCGAAGAGAGAGACGTCCGTCGCCGTGATGGTGGCGGCGCTCGGATCCGGGCAGTGATCCAGCACCACCAGGGCGGTGAGGATCTTGGTGGTGGAGGCGGGGTACATCCGCATCCGGGCGTTCTTTTCATACAGAACGGTATCCGTCTCCGGATTCCACAGGTAAACCCCCTGGCTGTCCAGCGCCAGGTCGTAAATGGGATCCCGGGCGGCGTGGGACGCGCCCGCGAAGGGCGCCAGACACGCCAGAACGAGAAGAAGAGCCGCGAGGCGGCTTAAAAACGTGTGTTTCATGTCACCTGTCCCGATCCACCATGGCGTCCCGCCACGCTTCCAGAAGATCCCGCCACCGGGACGGGGGAAGCGCGCTCAGCGCGCCGTCGGCTGTTTTGATGTATTGATCCGCAAGGCGGCGGCACTCCTCCACGCCGCCCCGCGCCAGCAGAATGTCCCGCGCTCGCTTCGTCTGCCCGTCGTCGGCGTTTTTTCCCACCACGCGAAGCAGGAAGGAGCGCTCCTCTTCCGTGGCGTTGGCGAAGGAGGTGAGCAAAAGCACCGTGGGCTTGCCCTCCCGGACGTCGGAAAGCACCGGCTTGCCCAGCGCTTCCTCCGAGGCGGTGAGCCCCAGAATGTCGTCCTGCAGCTGAAACGCCACGCCGCAGCTTTCGGCAAAATCCGTCAGGGCGCGCACGAGCGGGGTCTCCCCGGGGCTGTTCTGCCCGATCAGGGCGCCCGCCCGGGCGGAGACGGCGAACAGCGCCCCCGTTTTGCCCCGGATCACCTCCAGGGCTTCCTCGGCGCTTATTTCGTAAAACCTGCCCGCGCCGTAAAGAACGCCGTTTTTCGTGTCCACGGTCTCCCCTTCGATGAGCCGGGGGCCGTATAACCCTTCCAGCAGGCGCAGGATCTCAAGCCTTACCTCCGGCGCCACCCGGCTTTTCCCGGCAATGGCGGCGACGGCGGCGCTGTGCAGGGCGTCCCCCGCCAGGATCGCCAGATCCACGCCGTATTCCGCCGCCTTGTCCCCGTGTTCCCGGAAGCGATCCGCGGCGAGCTTATGCACCGCGCTCGCCCCCCGGCGGAAATCGTCGTGATCCAGCACGTCGTCGTGGATCAGGGTCCAGTTGTGATAGTATTCCAGCCCCAGGGCGCAGGGCAGAGCGGCGTTTTCCGCCTCCTCGCCCCCCAGAGCGCCCGCCGCCATCCGGCAAAGAGCCGGGCGCAGGCGTTTTCCGCCCCGGAGATAGTAGGCATAGGTGCCCTCCGCCAGCTCCGGCGTGCGGTAGGCAAAGGGCGGGTCGTTTTTGCGGATCTCCTCCAGCAGCTGCCCGGTCTGCCGGAGATAGTCCTTCAGCGCCGCTTTCATCGGTTTGCCAGAAAGTCGATGAAGTCCAGCACCATCTTCCGCTGACCCATGGACAAAGACTCGAATTTATGGAAGAAAAGCTCGCCCAGCCGCGCCGTTTCACCGCTCTTTTTTTCGATCTTGCCGCCCTTTCGGGTGCAGAAGAGCAGATCCTCTTCGGTGACGCCCCCCGCCGCGTTTGCCGCCACCTTGCGGATCAGCTTGATCCGGGGGGAGTTTTCCTGCTGCATCAGCGCCAGCTTGCGCATCTGAATGTAGGAGATGTCGCAGTCCATGGCGAACTGCCGCCAGGAGCGCTCGCCCTTGGCTTTCTCCAGTAAAATGGAAAAGATCCGTTTGTTGAACATACTCTGCCTCTTTCCGTGATTCGCCGTTCCTGCGGCGATACAAAGCAATTATATCAGTTTTTTTTCGCTCTGTCAAAAAAGAGCGGCTTTTTTACGCAAAAATCATAAAAAAGAAAGAAGTGCGCCTTCTTTTCTCCGTTTTTATAAAGATAAGGCGCTCTTTTTCTCTGCGTGAAACTATGCAACAAAAAGCAAAACCCCTTGACAAGCGGTGCTTTTTCGTGTATAAGGAAAAGGAGACCCGTCTTTTTTGGCAAAACTAAACAAAGAAAGTTTTCGATTTTCGGGAAATTGCCATCTTTTTTTTGGCAAACGTTTCTGCTATGATAGACGGGTAAGCGCATTGGTGCGTCTCTTTTGTCGCGCCGTGTTGAATTCAAGGAGGAAAAAATGGCAAGCGTATCACTGAAGCACATCTGTAAGAAGTACCCCGGCGGCGTTACTGCCGTTACGGATTTTTGCCTGGAGATCAAAGACAAGGAGTTCGTGATCCTGGTCGGCCCTTCCGGCTGCGGTAAGTCCACCACGCTCCGTATGATCGCCGGTCTGGAAGAGATCAGCGAAGGCGAGCTGTTCATCGGCGACCGCCTGGTCAACGACGTGGCGCCCAAGGACAGAGACATCGCCATGGTGTTCCAGAACTACGCGCTGTATCCCCATATGTCCGTGTTTGAAAACATGGCGTTCGGTCTGAAATTGCGCAAGGTCCCCAAGGAGGAGATCAAGCGCCGGGTGGAGGAAGCCGCCCGCATCCTGGACATCGCTCACCTGCTCGACCGGAAGCCCAAAGCCCTTTCCGGCGGTCAGCGGCAGCGTGTCGCCCTGGGACGCGCCATCGTGCGGGAGCCGAAGGTCTTCCTGCTGGACGAGCCGCTTTCCAACCTGGACGCCAAGCTCCGCGCTTCCATGAGAACCGAGCTGACCAAGCTGCATAAGAAGCTGGGCACCACCTTCATTTACGTGACCCACGACCAGACGGAGGCCATGACCATGGCGAGCCGCATCGTGGTCATGAAGGACGGTCTGATCCAGCAGGTGGACACCCCTCAGAACCTGTACGACATCCCCGTGAACCTGTTCGTCGCCGGCTTCATCGGCACGCCTCAGATGAACTTCATCAACGGCAAGATCATCAAGAAGAGAGGGGAAGACGGTCTGTTCTTCACCTTCGGCACCGAGGAGCGGCAGAACGAGTTCAAGCTGCCGGAAGAAAAGGCGGAGAACGAAGAGCTTTTGAAATACGTGGGCAAGGAAGTTATCGCGGGCATCCGCTCCGAGGCGATCCACGATGAGGAAATGCACCTGCAGCAGTTCCCCCAGTGGACCATCACGGCGTCTGTGGACGTTACCGAGTTGATGGGCGCGGAGATCTTCCTTTACCTGAGCAGCCTGGAGCAGAGCTTCATCGCCCGGGTCAACCCCCGTTCCAAGGCGAGGAGCGGCGACGAAGTCAAGGTCGCGTTCGACATCAACCGTATGCACTTCTTCGATCCCGAGACCGAAATCTGCATCTGCCACTGATATGGACGATCCCGCGTCGCTTTTCCGGCGCGGGATCTTTTTGTCGTTTTGCCGCCGGGCGTCGCGGTTCAAACGCCCGTTTGAAGGAGGTGCGGACAGGCATTGAAAGACTTTTTGACCAACAACCCCTGGGTGCTGCGGCTCCTGTATTCGCTGATCGCCGTCGCGGCGGGCGTCTTTCTCTATTGGCTTTTTTCTCACCTGCTGGTGAAGCGGCTGGAGAAGAGCAACCGTAAGTTCTTCAAGGGCAAGAAGAGCGACACCTATATCAAGCTGTTCCGCTCCCTCAACCGCTATCTCTTCTTCATCATCGTGTTCCTCGCGGTTTTGCGGATCAACGGGGTGGACATCGGCGCCATGGTCACCGGCGTGGGCGTGGTGGGCATCATTCTGGGCTTTGCCATTCAGGACGCCTTGAAGGACATCATCAAGGGCGTGGACATTATGGCGGACTCCTACTTTCACGTGGGGGACGTGATCCGCACCGGGGAATACACCGGGCGCGTCATCGCCATCGGCATCAAAACCACCCGGCTCCAGGACGTGTACGAAGGGAACGTGGTGTCCATTTCCAACCGGAATATCGAGAAGGTGGAGGTGTTGTCCCACCTCATCCTCATCGATGTGCCCCTGCCCTATGAAATGAACTCCGCCGACGCGGCGCGCCTGCTGACACACGTCGTGGAAGAGCTGAAAAAGCTGGACAAGGTGGAGAAGGCGGCGTACCGCGGCGTGACGGACTTTGCGCCGTCCAGCATCAATTACCGGGTGGAGGTCTACTGTCCCCCGGTGGATAAGGTCCCCGTCCGGCGGGACGCCCTGACCTGCATCCTCGCCTGCCTGGAGGCGGCGGACGTCCATATTCCTTATCAACAGATCGACGTCCATCAGAAATTATGACTTAAAGAAATGAAGTGAAATCACCAAATCATTCATCTTTCTTTGGGAGACGGATAAACCGTCTCCCTTTTTTCAAAAGGGCGTCAAAAACCGTTTGTCTTGGTAAAAGTTCGGAAAAGCCTTGCCAAAAGACATTTTTTCGCATATAATAAACGATGATAAGAATTGACGTTTGTCACATAGAAAGGAAAAAAGATCATGATGACAAAGAATCCTACTGTACTGAAGTGGCTCTCTGAGATCCGCGAATTGGTACAACCCGACAAGGAAATGTGGATCACCGGCGAGGAAGCCCAGCTGGAAGAGCTGCGGAAAGAGGCGGTCGCCACCGGCGAAATGATCAAGCTGAACGAGGAGAAGCTCCCCGGCTGCTACCTGCACCGCACCAAGCCCAACGACGTGGCGCGGGTGGAGGATCGCACCTTCATTTGCTCCCGGAAGAAAGAAAACGCGGGCCCCACCAACAACTGGTGCGATCCGCAGGAAATGTACAAGAGATTGTATGACATCGCCCGCGGCACCTACCGGGGGCGCACCATGTATATCATTCCCTTCTCCATGGGCCCCATCGGCTCGCCCCTCGCCAAGATCGGCATTGAAGTCACCGACTCCATTTACGTGGTGCTGAATATGGCGATCATGACCCGCGTGGGGACGAAAGTCATGGAAACGCTGGGGGACAGCAACGACTGGGTGCGCGGCTTCCACGCCAAGTGCGACGTGGATCCCGAAAAGCGCTACATCTGCCAGTTCCCCGAGGATAACACCATCATTTCCGTGAACTCCGCTTACGGCGGAAACGTGCTTCTGGGCAAGAAGTGCTTTGCCCTGCGCATCGCTTCCTACCAGGGCTGGAAGGAAGGATGGATGGCGGAGCATATGCTCATTCTGGGCATCGAAAATCCCAAGGGCGAGATCAAGTACGTGGCGGCGGCGTTCCCCTCCGCCTGCGGCAAGACCAACCTGGCGATGCTCATTCCCCCCAAGTACCTGCGGGACAAGGGCTATAAGGTGTGGACCGTGGGCGACGACATCGCCTGGATGCGCATCGGCCCCGACGGGCGGCTGTACGCCATCAACCCCGAAAACGGCTTCTTCGGCGTAGCGCCCGGCACCAACGAGCATTCCAACTTCAACGCCCTGGCTTCCACCCGGAAAAACACCATCTTCACCAACGTGGCGCTGGATCTGGACACCAACACCGTGTGGTGGGAAAAGCTCAACGAGAATCCCCCCAAGCACGCCATCGACTGGCGGGGCAATCCCTGGGATCCTTCCAAGTACGACAAGAACGACAAGCTCAGCGCCGCGGCGCATCCCAATTCTCGCTTCACCGCGCCCGCGGTAAACTGCCCCTGCCTGTCTTCTGAATTCAACTCCACCTCCGGCGTGCCCATCTCCGCTTTGATCTTCGGCGGACGCCGGGCAAAGCTCGCGCCCCTGGTCTATCAAGCCAAGGATTGGGCGGGCGGCGTATTCGTAGGCGCCAGCGTTTCTTCCGAGACCACTGCCGCCGCCGCCGGCGCCGTGGGCGTGGTGCGCCACGACCCCATGGCGATGCTGCCCTTCTGCGGCTACCACATGGGCGACTACTTCACCCACTGGCTGGAAATGGGCGAGAAGCTGGGCGACAAAGCGCCTAAGATCTTCCACGTCAACTGGTTCCGCCAGGATGAAAACGGCAACTTCATTTGGCCGGGCTTCGGCGACAATATGCGCGTTCTGAACTGGATCCTGGATCGCTGCGAAGGCAAGGCGGACGCCGTGGAGACCGCCATCGGCTACCTGCCCCATCCCGAGGACATCGACCTCACCGACCTGGATATGGATCGGGAGACCCTCGCTTCCATCCTCACGGTGGATAAGGACGCCTGGCTTGCGGAAATGGACGGCTTGTCCGAATACTTTGATAAATTCGGCGACAGGCTGCCCCCCTCCTTCCGGGAGCGCATCGCCTCTATCCGCAAAGATCTGCAGTAACAAGCGGCTGCGGATCAAACAAAAAAAGAAGCTCACGCATTTGCGTGAACTTCTTTTTTTACAGGAAAAGGGCGGCTTACGGCAGCAGGGAAGCGGCGTCCCGATCCAGCAGAAACACCGTGTCCGGGTGAAACTGCAAAACAGACGCCTGGCAGGCGGGGGAGGGGTCGTCCAGAAGGGCGCTCTTCACCGCCGGCGCTTTGTTTTTGCCGGTGGCGATGAAAATGCATTTCTTCGCCCGCATAATGGCGCCGATGCCCATGGTAATGGCGTGGGTGGGCACCTCGTCCAGGGCGTTGAAAAAGCGGGCGTTATCCCGGCGGGTCTGCTCGGTGAGAGCGGTGGCGTGGGTGGGATAGATAAAGCGATCCGCCGGCTCGTTGAAGCCGATGTGCCCGTCGGAGCCGATGCCCAGGATCTGAATGTCCACGCCGCCAAGCGCGTCCAATTCCGCTTCGTACCGCGCCGCTTCCGCGTCGGCGTCCGGCGCGTCTCCCCGGGGAATGTGGATCGCTTCCTCGGGCAGGTCGATCTTGCTGAACAGGTTGTCCCGCATAAAGCCCCGGAAGCTCAGCGGGGAGGCGGGATCGATGGGGAAGTACTCGTCCAGGTTGTAGGTGCGCACCTTGGCAAAGGAGATCTCCCCCGCTCGATTCTTCTCCGCCAGCTTCCGGTACAGCGGCACGGGGGTGGAGCCGGTGGCAAGACCCAGCGCCAGATGGGGCTTCCGGCGGATGGCGTACATCACGACGTCCGCCGCCTGAGAGGCGATCTCATCCTCCGAGTCGCACACGTAGACCCGAACGGGCTTTCCTTTGACGGTATATTCTTTCATGGTCTCATCTTCCTTCTGTGTTGATCGTACTTCCATCATACCCCGCCGTCCCGGAAAAGTCTTTTTCTTTTTTGGTAAAGCTTTTACCCAAAAAGCCGATTTGCCTTACGATCGCTTTTGTGATACAATGAAAAAAACGAAGAAAGCCGCTTCTGACCTGTTTTTGGGACACAAGCGGGGCTATACTGGAAAAAAAGAGCGGGAAAAGGAGAAAAAGAATGCTGCACTGCGTATTGGATCCCCGGCAGACCGTGCGGAACGAGATCGCCCTGCGGGAAGCGGAGGCGGCGGTGAAGCGCGGCGTGCGGACGTTTTTCGTGGTGCCGGAGCAGGCGACGGCGGAATATGAATATCTGCTGGCGCAGCGCTGCGGCGCGCCGGGACAGCGGGTGTTGGAAGTCACCAATCTCTCCCGCCTGCGGGACGTGGTTTTGCGGCAGGTGGGCGGGATCGCCCGCCGGGTGCCGGACGGGATGGAAAAAGAACTGCTTTTGGCGCTGACCCTGTTGGAGCTGCCCGATCTTGCCCCGCTGTTGTGCCGGGGGATCGACCCCGCCGCCGTGGCGGAGCTGGCGGGCGATCTGGAGGAAGCCCGGCTCGCCGGTCTGGACGGGAGCGTCCTGGAGGCGTTGTCCGGGGAAGAAAGCGCCCCGCCCCGCCTGCGGGAAAAGCTGCGTGCCGCCGCGGCGGTGGGCGCCGCCTGGCAGCGGCACACGGCGGCTCTGGCGGACGTATGCCCCGACCCGGAAGCCCAGCTGTGCGACGCGCTGGATCAAACGCCCTTCTTCCGGGAGTCCTGTGTGATCCTGCACGATTTCCGGGATTTCACCGCCCCCCAGACCCGGGTCATCCGCCGTCTTCTGGGACAGGCGGAACAGATCTGGGTGACCCTGCCCTGCCGCCGGGCGCCGGACGAGTTGTACGAAAAGCCCTACGGCGCCTATCGGGATCTGGTCGCCCTCGCCCGGGAGGTGGGCGCGCCGCACACGGTGGAAAACACCCCGCCGGAGGACGAAGAAGGGGAACTCGCCTTCCTGCGGCAAAACCTGCTCAAAACCGGCGCCGTATGGAAGGAAAAGCCCGCCTGCCTTTCCGTGACCCTGTGCGACGACGAATTTGAAGAAGCCGCTTTCGTGGCGGATCGCATCCGTGCCGCCGTCGCCGGGGAGGGCTGCGCCTGGCGGGAGATCGCCGTTCTCAGCCGTTCCGGGGAGCAGGACCGCCTGTTGAGTCAGATCCTGTCCGAGCAGGAGATCCCCCACTATCTGGAGAAAAAAAACCCCCTGGCGGAGACCCCCGCCGCCGGCCTGATCCTGCTGGCAGCCAAGATCGCCCTGGATCTGGCGTATCGCGGGGAGGAGCGGGAATACCTGCAGAATCCCCTTCTGGATCTGGAGGAGGAAGACCGGTATCTGCTGGAAAAATACGTGGATACCTGGCGCCTGTCCCCCGCCTATCTCCGCCGCTGCGGCGCTTTCGACAAAAATCCGGACGGCTACGGCGATTTCACCGACCGCGCCCGCTCGGAGCTTGCCCGCATCAACGCCGCCCGTCTCCGGGTCATCGCGCCCCTGCAGGGTCTCGCCCTGGCGCTGGGTGCGGAAAAGACGGCGGAAAAGGTGAGCGCCCTCGTGTCGTTCCTGAAGACCGTGGGGGCGGAAAAAGCCGTTCGCGCCGCCGTCCTGGCGGCGGATGAACGGGAGGATTTTGAAGAAGCGGCAAGGGTCTCCCGGGCGTGGAACTGCGCCCTGACCCGGCTGGGAACTCTGGCGGAGGTCGCCGGGGACAGCACTGTGACCGGGCGCGACTTCTTCCACCTGCTGGGCATCGCCCTTTCCGGGGACGCCCCCGGGGAGGTGCCGCCCGCCCAGGACGCCGTCTTCATCGGCACGGTGGATTTCGCCCGCCCCGCCGGGATCAAAAAACTGTTTCTCACCGGGATGAACGCCGGCGTGTTTCCCCGGGGCGAGGTGCCCGGACGCTTGTTCAGCGACCCGGACCGGGACTGGATCGTCGCCCGGGGCTACCCCCTTTCCCACCCGGAAAGACGCCGGAAGGAAGAGGCGTTCTATTTCGCCCTTGCCACCCTCATCCCCACGGAAGAAATGCTGCTCTCCTGGCGGGGCGCCGGTGACGCCGGCAGGGACAAGGGCGCACCAAGCGTGTTTGTGAAGCGGGCGCTGGCGCTGTTCCCCGCTTTGGAAAGCGCGCATTTTTCCACCGGGGAAGCCCTGCCCAAGACCCGGCATGACGCCTTCGCCGCCCTCCTGTGTCACCTGGACGAAGCCCAGATCGAAAAAAGCGCGTACTTTGCCTATTTTGCCGCCGCGCCGGAAAAGGAGCGGCTCATGGCAGCCGCCGCCGGGCAGAGCTTTTGCCGGGACGGGGCGCTGCGCCGGGAACTGCCCTATCACGAAAAGGATCTGTTTACCAGCTATTCCGGGCTGGAAGAGTATACCCGCTGTCATTTCAAATTCTTTGCCAACCGGCTTTTGAAGGCGAAGGAGGATCCCGTCGGGGAGCTGACCGCCGCCCCGGTGGGCACCTTCATCCACGCGCTTCTGGAGGAGCTGCTGAGGGGGGTGACGGCGGAAAAGAAGTCCCTGAGGGACTTTCCGGAGGAAGACGTGATCGCCCGGGTAAAGACCATCGCCCGCCGTCTTTTCACGGATTGGTTCGGGGAGGAGATCGCCCCCGCCCTGGCGAGGCAGCTGAAGCTGGTGGAGCGGGACGCCCTTTCCCTGGTGCGGATCCTGTGGCGGGAAGCCGCCGTATCCGCCTTTCGCCCGGTTTTATACGAGCAGTCCCTTTCGGATCTGCCGCAGCCCTATAAGATCCCTCTGCCGGACGGCAGGGATCTGGTGCTCACCGGCTACATCGACCGGGTGGATCTGTATCGGAACAGCAAGGGAGAAGACTATGTGCGGGTCGTGGACTATAAGAGCGGCGCCCACGTTTTCAGCCTGTCGGAGATCGCCTCCGGGCTGGATCTGCAGATGCTTCTGTATCTCTTCGCCCTGTGGGACAGACCCGTGCCCGTTCCCGGGGAGGTCGTTTGCCCCAAGCCCGCCGCCGTTCTGTACGTCACCGGCGCCTTGAAGAAAAACCCGGACGAGGCGGAAACGGCGCGGATCGAAACAGAGGATATCCTGCCCTTTCAGCGCTCCGGTCTCTTCGTGGACGACCCGGAGCTTTTGGCGGCGCAGGATCCCGAGGGGAAGGGGCGCTTCGTCCCCGTGCCCTACAAAGAGAAAAGGGACTTCCCCAGCCTGATCACCACCCGTCAGCTGGGCAGACTGCGCAAAAAAGTGGAAAAGGATCTGGCGGCGCTGGCTTCGGACGTGAAAGCCGGCAAGATCGAGCCACGCCGTATGATCCGGGGCAAAACGGATCCCTGTCAGTGGTGCCCCTATCTGCCCCTGTGTAAGCGGGATCCCAAGGCGAAGCGCTACGGCGCCGGGAAGATCGCCGATATGAACGAGCTTTTGGGAGAGGAGGAGGAAGCATGAGCGAAAAGACCATTCGCTGGACGGCGGATCAGGAAGCGGCGCTGGACGCCCGGAACGTGGGTCTGGCGGTGTCCGCCGCGGCGGGCAGCGGCAAGACCGCCGTCCTGACCGAGCGCATCGTGCGCCTGCTCTCCGCCCCCGCGCCCCACACCCTGGACGTGGCGCGGCTTTGTGTGGTGACCTTTACCAAAGCCGCCGCCGGGGAGCTGGAGGCGAAGCTCTACGAAGCCCTGACGGCAGCCGTGGCAAAGCGCCCCGGCGACCGCCGTCTGGCAAGTCAGCTTTTCCGGCTGGATCAGGCGCACATCTCCACCATCGACTCCTTTTGCCTGGATCTCATTCGGGCGTACCGGCGGGAGCTGGATCTGCGCCCCGGCGTGCGGGTGTGCGAGGAAACGGAAGAGGATCTTCTGTTCCGGGAAGCGGAAGAGGAAGGAATGGATCTGTATTTCGCCGGAGAAGAGAAAACGGAGGAGAAGGATCGCTTTTACGCCCTGTTCTGCACCGCGAAAAACCGGGACGGCTTGCTCGCCGTTTTGAAGACCATGAAGCAAAAAGCGGACAACTGCGCCGAGGGGACGGACTTTTTCCGCACCCGCCTCG
>CAMPCJ010000055.1 GCA_946645685.1 uncultured Clostridia bacterium
ATCAGCGCGTCCCCGCAAAGCTCCCGGAGAAACGCCATCCCGTCCGCCATGATCTCGGCACGGGTCTTATCCGCCCGTCCCACCAGGCAGCAGGCGTAGAGGAAATCCAGCTTCACCAGGCCGTAGCCCCATTGGTCGAGAACGGTGTGAAACACCTCTTTCAAGTAGTCCCGGACGCCCTCGTTGTATATATCCAGCCCGTAAAAGCCGGACCAGTTGCTCCCGGCGACGAGGGCTTTTCCGGTTTCGTCCCGCAGCAGCCAATCGGGATGCGCCGCCGCCAGGGCGCTTTTCTTTTCCGCGGCGAAGGGCGCCAGCCACAGACCGGGGGTCATCCCCGCCTGCCGGATCTTCTCCGCCGCCTTGCCCATGCCCTCCGGGAATTTTTCTTCGTCCACGGCGAGCCAGTCTCCTACGAAGCTCTCGAACCCGTCGTCGATCTGGAACACGTCCGGCTTCTTTTCCAGCCCGGCAAAGCCCGCCAGATCTTCCTCGATGCTCCCCTGGCTGATGGCTTGATAGCGGTTGTACCAGCTGGTATAGCCGCATATCCGCTTGCCCCGGGGCGCGGGGATCTCCATGAGGGAAAAGTACCGGTCGAACACGTCGTCCTCCCCGCCCTTCAGGATCGCCAGATCGAAGAGGAGAAAGTCCCCGGTGAACGTCCGTCCCTTGCAGTCCTTCTGCAGGGAAACGGTGTTCCGGTTGGTATCGAAGCGGATGAGGGTGTAGCCGCTCTTCTCCGCCAAGGAGCCGAAGAGCAGAAACGCCTTCCCCCGGCGCACGTAGGCGTAGCTGAAGCCGTGGAGCTGACCTTCCTTGCCGTACTCCACGAAGTTGTAATCGCCGTAGCCGTCCAGGGCGAAGCGCTTCACCAGCGCCCGGGGCAGGTGGTCGATGCCCCGCATTTTGCCGCCGATGTCCCACTCCCGGCTGTCCGTCCAGCTTTGGTAGCCGTTGAGGAACAGGCGGTCGTCCGGTTGAAAGGGGAAGGAAAACTCCACCCCCACGCTCTCCAGCGTCACTTCCTCCCGGGCGGTGACGGAAAGCCGGAACCGGTCTTCCGTCTCCTCCACGTGCCAAATCAGGGCGCCGTCGGCGTCGTCTCGTTCCGGGTCAAAGCGCCCGGTCTGCCCGTTGATCGTCAGGCGGGCGACGATCTTGTTCCGTTTCAGTTCAGTCATCGATCGCTTCCCCCACCGCCAGCTTCACCGCTTTGTAGGCGCCGTCGTACACGCCGTGAGAGGCGGCGCGCCGCACGCCCCGGCACAGGGCGGTGAGAAAGTCCTTGTCGTCCATCAGGTTGTCCAGCATGCCCAGGGCTTCCCGGGTATCGTCGATCTCGTAGGTGCCGTCTCCCACCTCCGCCGTGCGGATGGCGCCCCAGGCTTCGTGGCCGCCCACCCGGTGGATCATCAGCTTGGGCACGGGATAGAAGGACAGCTCGCTGGGCTTGGTGAGGATCACGTCGCTCACCCGCATGAGCAGGTTGGTCAGATACACCGCCGCGAAGATCTCGTCGTTGCAGAACACCTGCACGCCGCTCAGCCCCTCGCCCTTTTCGATGAAGGCGCGGGCGTCGGCGTAGTCGTTGAAATGCTCCTGGTAGTCCCCTTTGTCAAGTCCGGCTTCCCGGGCAATCTCCTCCCACACCTTCCGGTGATCCCCCGCGTTGATGAACAGGGCGGCTTCCCCCTTCTTCACCCGGGGCAGCAGGTGCCGGGTGATGGCGACGAAGAGATCCTTCTGGGCACCGGCGCCGCCGACGGTAAGCAGGAAGCGCCGGGGCGCGCCCTTGGTAAGGCGCTCCATCCGGGCGTCGCAGTCCGCCGGGATATTCGTCACCAGCTCGTGATCCACGTAATGCCCCACGTCATACAGGGAGCCCGCCGGCATGGGGGAGAGGTTGCGCTTGGGATCGAAGCCCCGCAGCGCCTTGTAGCCCAGGTACGCGGAGGGAGTCTGCACCGTGTGGATGCTGCCCTCCGCCAGATGCAGCGCCATGGGCCAGTTGTCGGGAATGGCGTTCACCACCCGCTCAAAGCGGGCGTGGACGGCTGCCTGCGCCGGCCAGGCGTGGGTGGCGACGTAGGGGATGGACTTGGGCAGGTTCCGGAGCAGCGGCTCCATCAATTCCGCCGTCTTCTGATCCCCGGCGTTATAGGTCAGCTTGCGGAAGCCCTCGCTGTTGATGGGCTCCCACACCAGCTTGTTGAACAGGGAAAATTTCTGGGACAGCCGGGAGCCCAGGGAATACAGATCGTTCTGGCTGGAAATGATCTTGGTGGCGGTGGAAGCGGGGTAGCCGTTCAGATCCAGCCACAGGGGGGTATAGCCCAGGGCGTGGGCGGCGGAGGCGATCGCCATGGAAATGCGGTAGTGACCGTAGCCCATGCGGATGTTGCCCACGATCAGGCTCTTTTCCACAGGCACGTCCCCCTCGCCGTCGGTGAGGACCAGATCCTTCACCCCCATATGGGCGAGGACGGGGTTGTCCCGGGTGACGAAGCGGTACTCGACGCCGCTGTCGTCCCCGAATTTCTTCCGGAATTTTTCCATGCCCTTCACGGCCTTTTTGTAGTCCCGGGGGGCGATCTCGTTGCCGAAGATGATCTTGCTTTTCTCCATGACGTGCCTCTCCTTTTTGTTGAAAAATGCGGGAACGCTTGACAGAAACGGGGGGGTGTGATAGACTTGCTATCATCGTGATATTTAGTCTATCATAGCGAGGGGGCTTTGTCAATATGGAACAGGATAATCTTTACGCGCGCCACCGGGAAAAGCGCATGGAGGAAGCGGTCTACGCCGCCGCGGAGCTGTTTCTCCGGGACGGCATCGAAAAGGTCAAAATGACCGACGTGGCGGACGCCGCCGCCATGGGGGTGGCGTCCCTTTACCGCTACTTCGGCACGAAAAACGTGCTGGTGGTGCGCGCCGGCGCCTTGCTTTGGCGGGACGTGAACCGCCTGTACGGCAACCGCTTCGCCCCCGCCGCGGTGGAGGGGCTGAACGGCATGGAGCGGATCCGGCTGCTGTTCTCTCTTTTGGAGGAATTGTACCGGGATCACCGCCCCTTCATCTCCCTCATCGGCGAGCTGGATGATTTTCTCGCCGCCGCGGACGTGCCGGCGGAGGATCTGGAGCGCTACGAAAAAAGCCTCTTCGACTTCTACACCGTGTTCCGGGAGGCGTTTGACCGGGGCGTGGCGGACGGCAGTGTCCGGCGCGGGGTGGATCCCGACCTGTTCTTCAACACCGCCTGCCACGCCGCCACCGCCCTGGAATTGAAGCTCATCCGGGGGCCGCTGCTCCCCGGCGACCGCCTCGATGATCCCGCCGAGCTGCATCAGCTGCTGGATTTCGCCCTGGCGTACCTGACCCCCGGCTCGCCGGCGTGATTTTTCCCGCTTTGCGGGAAAATCCTTGCAAATCGGGGCAAACTCTGTTATGATGAACACAGAGAACAAAAGGAGGTTTTTTTCATGGAAGTCATCGTGACCAAAGAAAATTTCGAAGCGGAGGTGGTCAACTCCTCCCTTCCCGTTCTGGTGGATTTCTGGGCGACCTGGTGCGGGCCCTGCCAAATGCTCGCCCCCGTGGTGGAAGAGATCGCCCGGGAGCAGGCGGGCAAGGTGAAGGTCTGCAAGATCAACGTGGACGAACAGCCCGAGCTGGCAAGCGCCTTCGGCGTGATGAGCATCCCCACCGTCATCCTCTTCAAAAACGGCGCTCCCGCCGCCTCCTCCATCGGCTACCGCCCCAAGGAGGAGCTGGAGAAGCTCTTCTCCTGACCCCCGCAAGACAAAAAAGTCCCGCTCTTCGTGACAGAAGGGCGGGATTGTTTTTTCTCCGCGGGCACTTGTGTTGATTTTGCGGGCGAATGCGTGAAATTGGAAAACGTTTTTTTTCGGATAAGGCTTGCCTTTCTCTTATGAATATGGTAAAATACTTTGAATTATTATTTTGGATTTTTGTGCAAAAATGCGTAAACGCCGGCTTTCCGCCGGCGGAGAAAAAACGGGAGAATGAACCGATATGGAAAAGACCGTGATCCCCTTCAGCCCGCCGGACATTTCCGAGTCTGAGATCGCCGAGGTCGCCGAAGCGCTGCGCTCCGGCTGGATCACCACCGGACCCCGCACCAAGCTGCTGGAACGGCGGCTCGCCGCCTATATCGAGACCGGCAGGGCGGACGTGGACTGCACGGGGGACGACGCCGTCGCCCGCTACGGAAACCGGGTGGTTTGTCTGAATTCCGCCACCGCCGCGGAGGAATTGAACCTGCGCCTGCTGGGGGTGGGGAAGGGGGACGAGGTGATCGTGCCCGCCTATACCTACACCGCCACCGCCTCCGCCGCCGTTCACTGCGGCGCGACCGTGCGCTTTGTGGATATTCAGAAGGACGGGGACGCCGTCACGGGCATGCCGGAAATGGACTACGACGCTCTTGAAGCTGCCATCACGGAAAAGACCAAAGCGATCGTCGCCGTGGATCTGGGGGGCTTGGTGTGCGACTACGACCGCCTCTTTGAGATCGTGGAACGGAAAAAGAGCCTCTTTGAACCGGCGCCGAGCGACGGCACGCCCCTGGGCGACCTGTCCGCCCGGATCCAAAGAGCCATCGGCCGCGTCCCCGTGGTGGCGGACTGCGCCCACAGCCTCGGTGCGAGCAGAGTGGTGGGGGGCAAGCGCCTCTTCTGCGGCGCCATCGCCGATTTCACCAGCTTTTCCTTCCACGCGGTGAAAAACTTTACCACCGCCGAAGGGGGCGCCGCCACCTGGCTGCCCCTGCCCGGGATCGACAACGGTGAGATCTATAAAATGTTTCAGCTTCTCTCCCTGCACGGGCAGAACAAGGACGCTCTGGCGAAAACGAAGGCGGGCGCCTGGGAGTACGACATCATAGGTCCCTGGTACAAGTGCAATATGACCGACATTATGGCAGCCATCGGGCTGGTGCAGCTGGATCGCTATCCCGCGCTGCTCTCCCGCCGGCGCGCCATCATCGCCCGGTATGACGCCGTGTGCGACGAATTGGGGCTGTTCCACTTAAAGCATCATACGGCGAATATGGACAGCAGCAACCACCTCTACCCCGTGCGCTTCCCCGGGCTGGATGAAGCGGGGCGGGGCAGGATCATCGAGGAGATGGCTGCCCGGGGCGTCGCCACCAACGTGCATTACAAGCCCCTGCCGCTGATGACCGCCTACGGCGCCGACGGCTCCGGCTGTCCCAACAGCTGCGACTATTATCACAACCTGGTCACCCTGCCGCTGCACACCCTGCTCACCGACGACGACGTGGAAACCGTCTTGTCCGCCCTGCGGGAGTCGCTGGCGGCGGTGGGCGCGTAATGCTGCGCAAGTGGGAGGATCTTCCGGCGACTATGCAAACGCCGGAGGTGAGGCCGTACTGGGAGGCGCTGTATCAAAAGCGCGGGCAGTTGGCGCTCAAGCGGGTGTTCGACTTTGTGATGGCGCTGTTTTTGCTCCTCATCCTCGCCCTGCCCATGGCGGTGATCGCCCTGGTGATCAAATGCACCAGCCCCGGCCCCGTTTTCTACCGGCAGGAGCGGGTCACCGCCTACGGGCACGTCTTTCGGATCCACAAGTTCCGCACCATGGTCACCGGCGCCGACCGGCTCGGCTCGGCGGTGACGGTGAAAAACGACAGCCGGATCACCAAGGCGGGGGCGTTCCTGCGCCGGTTCCGCTTGGATGAGCTGCCGCAGGTGTTCGACCTGTTTTCCGGGAATATGAGCATCGTGGGCACCCGTCCGGAGGCGGTGAAGTACGTGGAGCGATACCAGCCGGTGTTTTACGCCACCTTGCTGATGCCCGCGGGCATCACCAGCGAAGCCAGCATCCGGTATAAGGACGAGGCGCGCCTGCTGGAAAGCGCCGACGACGTGGATCGGGTGTACGTGGAGCAGGTGCTTCCCGGAAAAATGCGGTGGAATCTGGAGTCCCTGGAGCATTTTTCCTGCGCAAAAGACATTTCTACCATGTTCAGGACCGTCAAGGCGGTCTTCGGAAGGGGCAGTGACTGAGTGACGACTTCCATTCGGGAATTGAAACGAGAGGACAGGGCGCTGGTGCCCGCGCTGGCGGCGCTGCACAAGCGCGCCTTTCCCGGCTTTTTCCTCACCCGCCTGGGGCTTCCGTTTTTGCGGACGCTTTACAGGGGGTATCTGGAGGATCCCGACTCCGGCATTCTGATCGCGGAGCGGGACGGGACGCCGGTGGGTTTTCTCGCCTATTCCCAGGACTATCCCCGCTTCTATAAGGGCTTGATCCGTCACCACGTGGTGCGCTTCGCCCTTTGCTCCGCTCTCGCGGCGATCCGCCATCCCTCCTTCATCAAGCGCATTTTCGGCGCGTTCCGGAAGAGCGAGGCGGTGGTCAAGGAGGAAGCGTACGTGGAGCTTGCCTCCATCTGCGTTGACCCCGCGTCAGAAGGAGCCGGCGTGGGCACCGCTCTCATCGACCGCTTGAAGGAGAGGGTGGATTTTGAGCGCTTTGCCTACATCAATTTGGAGACCGACGCGGACGGCAACGACGCCGTGAACCGCTTTTATCAAAAGAACGGATTTGTTCCGGCAAGACAGTTTGTAACAGCGGAAGGACGCAGCATGAACGAATATCGCTTTGCGCCGGAGGAGACCCGGTGAAGGTTCTGTTTCTGGACGCCTATTTTGCCCCGGAGCAGATCGCCTTTACCCATCTGGAAGAGGATCTGCACGACGCCCTGATCCGGGACGGGCACGAGATCGAGGTCATCTGCCCGACGCCCACCCGCCTGGTCAGCGACGAGGTGCGGCGGGCTTATCGGAACAAAAAGGAAGAAACGGTCCGGGAGGGCAAGATCCGGGTGACCCGGTTTTCCGCCCCCCGGGAAGGGAAAAATCCGCTTCTGCGCGCCCTGCGGTATTTCTGGTGCAACTGGCGCACCGTAAGCCTGGGCAAAAAGCGCCGGGACGTGGACGTGGTCTTTGCCGATAGTACCCCCCCGACCCAGGGCTTTTTCGCCGGCAAGGTGGCGAAAAAACTCGGCGTGCCCCTTTTGTATTCCCTGCAGGACGTTTTTCCCGACTCCCTGGAAACCACCGGGCTGGCAAAGCGCTCCTCCCTTTTGTGGAAGATAGGCCGCCGGATCGAAGACGCCACGTACCGGGGCGCCCACCGCATCGTCGTCATTTCTCCCGCCATGCGGCAAAACCTTTTGCAAAAGGGCGTGCCGGCGGAAAAGCTTTGTCTGATCTCCAACTGGGCGGATCTGGAGAGGATCCTGCCCCTTCCCCGGGAAGAGAACCCCCTGTTTGAGGAATTTTCCATCCCCCGGGACGGCTTTATCGTCCTCTACGCCGGAAACTTCGGCGCCGCGCAGGGTGCCGAGATCGTTCTGGACGCGGCGAAAGAGCTGGCGGCGTGTGAAGAGATACGCTTTGTGATCTTCGGCGGCGGCGCGGGCTTTGAAGCGGCGCGGGAGCGGGCGAAGACCATGAAGGGCGTGTTCATCCATCCCCTCCTGCCTCAGGAGCGGGTGGGAGAAGTATACAGCCTGGGAGACGTGGCGCTGATCACCTGCAAGGCGGGCGTCGGCGGCAGCGGGATGCCCAGCAAGACCTGGAGCATTCTGGCGTGCAACACCCCCGTCATCGCTTCCTTCGACCCGGAAAGCGACCTGGCGGACGTTTTGGCTGCGTCCGGCGGCGGGGTGTGCGTTCCCCCGGGGGACGCCGCCGCCCTGGCGGGCGCCATCCGGGAAGCCTATGAGGCG
The DNA here is from genome assembly GCA_946645685.1 of uncultured Clostridia bacterium. GTDB lineage: Bacteria > Bacillota > Clostridia > Oscillospirales > SIG627 > RGIG5579. Next base: position 7,781 of record CAMPCJ010000055.1, read on the forward strand.
TGGAAGCAGGGAAAGCCCAAGGAAGGGCGCGCCCGTGACTGGGCTTTGCAGACCGCCTCCCGGGATGTTTGTGTGAAGCGATATCTCGACGCCCTGCAGGCGTGCGTACAAAACGGAGGAAAAAAGGGATCATGAGTCAAGAAAACCCCGCCCTTTCGGTGATCGTCCCGGTCTACCGGGTCATGGATTGCATCGGCAATACGCTGAAATCCGTCCTGGCGCAGAGCTTTCGGGATTTCGAGATCGTCCTGGTGGACGACGGCTCGCCGGATCGCTCCATCGAGACGGCGGAGGAGATTCTGCGGGACAGCGGCGTTCCCTATACGGTGGTGCGCCGGGAAAACGGCGGACTCGGCGCCGCCCGGAACAGCGGTTTTGACGCCGCCCGGGGGGAATGGATCTATTTTCTGGACGCCGACGACGTGATCCAGCCCTTCGCGCTGGCGCTGCTTCTGTGGGCGGCGGAGAGGGAGCAGGACGCGGAATTTCTCTTCTCCGATTTTCAGTATGTGCATGATGAAGACCTGTTCCGTCCCGCCCCGGAAAATCGGGCATACGACTGTCTGGACAGAAACGCCTGCCTTGCGGGCTTTCTGAACAGAAGCGTGGTGCCTCTGGTGCCCGGCACCCTTTACAAGCGGGACTTTTTGTTGAAAAACGGGATCCGCCACCCCCAACTTCGCTGGTCGGAGGATCAATACTTTATGTGGTCTGTCCTGGGGAAACTGACGAAGGCGGTGCATGTGCGCGCCGTGACCTATAACTATTACCGCCACCCCGGCACGATCATGAATTCCACGCCTCTGCCGAGGATCCTGGACGCGTATCACGCCTATGAGAAGCTGCCGGAGCAGATGGAGGACGGCGCGGTACGGACGTTTCTTTTGCCCCGGTGGGTGCTGGGCACGCTCCGCGCCGTGGCAAAGCGGAAGGATCGGGCGATGTGGCGGGAGACGTGGCGTGCGTTGGAAGCGAAAAAACATTTGAAAACGCTGACCCGCTTTCCCTCCTTCAAGGTGCGGCTTCTCGCCCGGGCGGGCGCGGTCAGCGAGGGACTGCTCTTTCGGGCGCTGGGGAGGATATAAATGAAGATCTTGGTATCGACGACGCTTTTGTCCCCCTACCGCACCGACTGGCTCAACGAGCTGGCAAAGGAGGCGGACGTCACCATCTACCGCCTGTATACCGAAAACGCCGAGCGGGAAAAGGCGTGGCTCGCCAAACGCCCCGACCGGTGCCGGGTGGTGGAGATGAAGGGCGTGACCCTTCCCAAGCTGGGGCTGGTCTCCCGGGATTTTATCAAGGCGGTGAAAAAGGGGGACTATGACGTTCTCCTCCTGGACGGCTACGGCTATGCCACCCAGCTTTTGAACCTGTCCTATCTGAACCGAAAGCACCTCCCCTATTATGTGAATATCGACGGCATCGTGCCCAAAGAGCGGGAGAGCGCTTTGGCGGCGCGCTTCAAAAGGCGCCTTTTGTCCCGCGTTCCGTTCTTTCTGTGCGGCTCCCGGGCTACCAACAAGGTCCTGGCAAGCTACGGCGTCCGGGAAGAGCGCATCATCAATCACCCCTTCACGTCCCTTTTTGAAAAGGATCTGTTCACCGCGCCCGCTTCCCCGGCGGAGAAAAAGAGACTGCGGGAAGAGCTGGGCATCCGGGAAGAACGGGTGGTGCTTTCCGTGGGTCGCTTCACCTACCTGGGCGGCTACGGCAAGGGGTACGACGTGCTGTTGAAAGCGGCGCACGAAATGGACAAGGAGATCGGTTGGTACGTGGTGGGCGGCGAAGCGACGGCGGAATTCGAGGAGATGAAAAACCGTCTGGCGCCGGACAACGCGCATTTTATCAAGCATACGGAAAAGGAAGAGCTGAAGAAGTATTACCGTGCCGCCGACGCCTTTGTTTTGATGACGGTCTCGGACGTGTGGGGACTGGTGATCAACGAAGCCATGGCGTGCGGACTTCCCGTGATCACCACGGACAAATGCATGGCGGGTCTGGATCTGGTGAAAAACGGAGAAAACGGATTCCTGCTCCCGGTGGGGGACAGGGACGGCCTGGTGAAGGCGCTGGAGCAAACGCTTCCCCGCAGTGAAGAAATGGGACAAAGATCCCTCGACGCCATCCGGGACTACACCATCGAAAACCTTGCCGGGATCCACTTAAACGCATTCAAGGGGGGACAGGCATGAAGACGGTCGTCAACGCGGACGATTTCGGCTGGAGCGAAAGCTGCACGAAGGCGATCCTTTCCGCTTTTGAGGCGGGGTATATTCAGACCACCACCATGATTGCCCCCGGCGCCTATTTTGAGGAAGCCGCCGAGCTGGTACAGCAGTCCCCTTTGAAGGACTGCCTGGGCATCCACTTCGACCTGACGGAGGGCACCCCCCTTACCGACGGCATCAAGAGCGATCCCTTCTTTTGCGAAAACGGGCAGTTCCACCTGCACCCGCAGCGGTATAAGCCCCTGTCCCGGGAAACGAAGAAAAGGGTCTACGAGGAACTGAAAGCCCAGGCGCAGCGTTTCTTCGACGCGGGCTTTTCCTGCCATCACGCCGACTCCCATCACCACATTCACACATCTCCCTTCATTTTCCCCATCGTGCGGGACGTGGCGAAGGAGTTCGGCATCCCCGCCTTTCGGATCACCCGGGACATCGGCGCCGTTTCCTTTCCCAAACGTCTTTTGAAAGGGCTGTTCAACGCCCGTTTGAAACGACTGGGGCTGGCGTATACGGATCACCTTGGATCCTTTGCGGACGCCGCCCTTGCCCCCGCCTCCGGCGGCGTCACGGAGATCATGTGCCACCCGGACTTTGACGGGACGGGCGCTCTGGTGGATCGCAGCGGCGAAGCCCCCTACGACGCCCCCTTCGGCGAAGAGCTGAAAAAACTTGTGGAGAAGCTTCATGGATAGACCGGTACAAAAGAAAAGCCCGATGCTGGTTTTTCTCTGCGCTCTTTGCGTCATTTCCAACCTTTCGTATTATCCTCTGTTGGTCAAGGACGGGTGGGGCAGACGGATCACCATCACCCTGTGGATCGTTTTGGGCGTGGTCATCCTTCTGCGGATGAAGATCCCTCTGCCCAAGTCCATGACCTTGTGGATCTACGCGCTTTTGACACTGCTCTTTATGGTGAACCTCACCCTGGTCACCATTGCCAACAGCAAAAACGCCTTTTCCAGCCACATGGTCACGCCGGTCTTGATCTCCTTCATCATCTTTTTAAGCGCCGCCTCCCTGCAGGCGGACGTCACGCCAAACGGGATCCGCACCGTCTGCCGGGTCTATTTCGATTGTATGGCGGTCATTTCCGTGCCCCTGTTTTTCCTGTATCTGCGGGGCATCGACCTTACGTCCCGGCTGTATGAATACCGCTACGGGAAAAACGAGATCTCCGTTTTGTTCGCGGCGGCGCTGATCGTGGGCTTCACCGTGTACGCCCCCAAAAAGCTCTGGCAGCACCTGTTCCGGATCACCGCCGTGGGCTTTATGCTCCTGGACATCATCTACCTGCGCTGCCGCTCCGTTTTTTTGTGCTTGGCGTTTGCCGTATTGGTGCTGGTGCTCCAGTCCTCCCGGCTGAAGCGCCCGGCGCGGATCATCCTGGCGCTGGGGATCGTCACCGCCGTCCTGGTGCTTGTGATCCGGCAGGATTGGCTGGACGCCTTTTTGAACAACATCATCTACGCCGGCAGAGACGCGCGCAACATGGATGAACTGAGCTCCGGCAGAGGCACGCAGATCCAAAAGGGGCTGGAGACCTTTGCCCAGCACCCCCTCTTCGGCGTCGCCCGCTACGGCAGGACGCTGGACGACTTCTACATTTCCGTTTTGGCAAACTATGGCATCGCCGGCTGGCCGGTCATGGTGATGTCGGTGGTCCCCCTGGTCTGGGGCTTTCTGCAGTTGAAGCAAAAGACCGACCTGCATCTGTGCTTCTTCATCCTGGCGGGGGCGCTGGTGATCGTGGCGACCCTGGAGGAGCTCGCTCCCTTCGGACCGGGCACCCGGTGCTATCTTTTGTGGCTGCTGTGGGGGCTTTTGCTGGGACGGGACATCCCCGCCGAGGAAGCGGCGGCGAAGGAA
>CAMPCJ010000056.1 GCA_946645685.1 uncultured Clostridia bacterium
TGGGATGAAAAATGGCAGGGTGGTGTCCTTGTGCGGCAGTATGTTGGTCTGATACCATACGGGCAAAGAAAAGGCGCCGGGACGCCCCCGGCGCAGCAGGAGGAAAAATCATGGAATGGTTCAAGCTGAAAAGCAATTTGCTGCAAAATGACAAGATCGCCCTGATCCGGGCGGAAGTAGACGGAGACGCGCTGGCGTTTTTGTGGGTGGGGCTGCTTTGCCTGGCGGGGTCGGAGGATAACGGCGGGGTCTTTCGCATCGGGGACGTGGCGCTGACGGTCAGGATGCTCGCGCATATCCTGAACACCTCCCCCGACCGGATGCGCCGGGCGCTGGAGCTGTTCAAAAAATACGGGATGGTGGCGGAGAAAGAAGGCGCTCTGTACCTGCCCGGCTGGGAAAAGCACCAGGCGGGGGCGGCGACGGCGGCGGTGCGGCGGCAAAAGGAGCGGGATCGCAAGCGGCTTTACCGGGAATCCTTGAAAAGCGACGAGGCGGCATGTGACTGTCCGCAGTCTGTCCCGGACTTGTCCCAAGAATGTCCGCACGCAGAAGAAGAGAAAGAAAAAGAAAAAGAGAAAGAGACCCCCCCTATAGTCCCCCCCGGGGACGGGCGGGCGTCCTTTGCCTCCTTCTGGAAGGTCTATCCCAAGAAGGAGGGCAGATCCGCCGCGGAAAAGGCGTGGCTGCGCCTGGCGCCGGACGAAGAGACGGTAGAGCGGATCCACACGTACCTTGCCGCTCGAAGCCGCACGGAGGAGTGGCTGAAGGAAAACGGGCGCTTCGTGCCCCGGGCGGACAACTTCCTGCACCGGCGGTGCTGGGAGGATCCCCTGCCCGAAGAGACGTCCCTGCCCCGTTCCTACGATCTGGCGGAAGCCTTTGAGCGGGCGGTGGCAAAGCAGCGGAGCGGTCTGATGACCGTCGCCGCCCATCAAAAAGAGCCGCGCGAGGCGGCTCTTGAGGGGGACTGAAAATCAATCCTCGAAGGGGAAATGGAAGCGGGTGAGACCCAGCTCGTCCCGGATGGCGAGGATCTCCTTCTGAACGGAATCGTTGATGGCGACGCCGTCCTTCCGGGCAAGGCGGGTGAGGTATTCCTTCTCACCGGCGGTGTAGATGCGCTCCTGACCGGGGGCTTTCCGGGAGGCGCGGATGGCGCGGAGAATATCCCCCGCCTTTTTCCGGCACAGCTCTTCGCCCAGGAAGTGGTTGGTGTCGATGGCGATGAAGAAGTGACCCAGCTCGTAGGGCTTGGCGTTGCCGTCCTTGTCCTTGCCGTCCAGATCCTTGCCGAAGAGTCCGTCCTGGAGGCAGGCGGAGAGCAGCTCCACCACCACGGCGTAGCCGTAGCCCTTATAGCCGCCCAGGGCTTCCCCGATGCCCCCCAGGGTGGTGAGGGCGGCGGTGCCCGCGCGGATCTGCTTCAAAGCGGCGCCGGCGTCTCCCCGCACCTCTTTGCCTTCCAGATCCACCACGGTGCCGGGGTGAACGTCCTGCCCCAGACGGGCGTAATACTCGATCTTGCCGTTCTGGGTGATGGAGGTGGCGCAGTCGATGAGGAAGTCAAACTCCTCGTCGGTGGGGATGCCGATGGTCAGCGGGTTGGTGCCGAACATCCCTTCCACGCCGAAGGTGGGCGCCACGGAGGGACGGGCGTTGGTGCCGGTGATGCCGATGCACCCCGCCTTGGTCGCCATGGAGGGATAGTAGCCGGCGATGCCGTAATGGCAGGAATTCCGGACGGCGACCATGCCCATGCCGTAGCGTTTCGCCTTTTCGATCGCCATGGACATGGCTTTGTAGCCGATGACCTGACCCATGCCGGAGTGCCCGTCCACCACGGCGGTGGTCTCGGTCTCCTTTACGATCTCAAAGTTGGTGACGGGGTTCTGGATGCCCGCTTTGATGCGATCCAGATAAACGGGCTTGAAGCGGTTGACGCCGTGGCTTTCGATGCCCCGCTTATCGGACTCTAAAAGCACGTCCGCGCAGATCTCGGCGTCGGGACGGGGGATCCCGTAGCCCACGAAGGACTCGATGACGAAATCCGTAATCGTTTTCCAATCCACCACGTTGTTTTTTGCCATAATTGTATCCTCCTTATTCTGACTTGAGAAGCTCAAGCAATTCTTTTCCGCTGGGAAAGACGAAGTGCGGCTTGTCGGGGGAAGACGCCAGGATGGCTTCGTCCGTTTCGCCGTTCATCACCAGAAGGGTGAGGCAGCCGGCGTTCAAGCCGCTTTTGATGTCCGTATAGATCCGGTCGCCGATGACCACCGTTTCCTCCCGGGAGACTCCCCACTTTTCCATCGCCAGGGTGGGCATGGCGGCGGTGGGCTTGCCGATGACCAGGGGACGGCGCTTCGCCACGTTGTAGAGCATATCGCACACGCTGCCGCAGTCCGGCACGGAGCCGAACTCCGTGGGGCACACGTAGTCCGGGTTGGTGGCGATGTAGGGGATGCCCGGACGGGTCAGGAGCAGCCACGACACGTCCCGGAGCTTTTCAAAGGTCAGCTCCGTATCGAAGCCCATCACCACGCAGGCGGCGCTTGCCGGGTCCTGGGTGACCGTAAGTCCCCCCCGCTTCAATTCCTCCTTTAAGGAGCGGGTGCCGCACACGTACAGCGGGTCGCTCCTGTGGTGCTTTTGCAGGTACAGGGCGGTGGCTTGGGAGGAGGTGATGAAATCCTCTTCCACAGCTTTCACGCCCAGACGCGCCAGCTTCTTCACGTAGTCCGCCACGGACCGGGAGGAATTGTTGGTCATGAACAGGTACCTGCCCCCCCGGGCACGGATGGCGGCGAGCAGATCCACGGTAAAGGGGAACAGCTCGTCTCCCAGATAGAGCGTGCCGTCCAGATCGAACAAAAACAGGCGGCACGCCTTCAAACGGGCTTGATCCATCTCCCTTTCTTACTCCACGTCCCGCGTGGCGATGATCCGGGAGCCGCAGGCGTCCTCCAGAATGACCTTGCCCGCCTTCACGGGGGCGAGGGCGCTGGTCTGGTGGATGAGCCGCATCAGCTCGGGGATGCGTTCTTTGGCGATGGGATTTTCCGTTTTTACACTGAGCATGGTGTCCACCCGGTTCTTCACCCGTACCAGCGTGGTGATGGTGCGGGTGGGATGGGTGGCTTCCGCCACGCCGTAGGTCGCTCCCCGGGGGCAGGCGTTGCCGGTGGCGGTCCAGACGCCGTCGTTCTCCGTCACGGTCAGGGCGCAGCCCCGGGGACAAATGATACAGGTCAATTCTTTTTTCATGCCTCTTCCTCCAGCTCCACCACGATCTTTTCTACCCCGTCCGTTAAAGCGCCCGCGGGGATGCGCAGACGCTCCATTTCCCCGGGGGAAGCCACGGGACGGGAGGCGGTGGCGAGGACTCTCTCCCCGGCTTTCACCACAAATTTCAGCTTGCCGAAGGGACGGGTGACCCGCAGGAACAGATCCACCGGCTCCTCGGTCTTCATCACCCGCTGGGGCAGAACGTACCGCAAGCCGCTGCCCGGCTCCGTCTCCACCGTTTCACCGGTGGGCGCCTCCTCCAGGACGCGGGCGGCTGCCGCCCGTCCCGCGATCTCCGCCTCGTCGGAAACGTAGTCCACCAGATCGTGTACCTGCAACACGTTCCCGCAGGCGTAAATGCCGGGCACGCTGGTCTGCCGGAACTGATCCACGGCGGCGCCGCCGGTGCGCCGGTCGATGGCGACCCCCGCCGCCCGGCTCAGCTCGTTCTCCGGGATGAGCCCGCAGGAAAGGAGCAGGGTGTCGCAGGGGATAAAGCGCGCCGTTTCGGGCTTGGGACGGCGATTTTCGTCCACCTGCGCGATGGTGACCCCCTCCAGGCGTTCGTTGCCGTGGATCTCGCTGACGGTGGTGGACAGATACAGGGGGATGTGGTAATCCTCCAGGCACTGCACGATGTTCCGCTTCAAGCCGCCGGAATAGGGCAGGATCTCGCACACCGCGGCGACCTTGGCGCCTTCCAGGGTCATTCGCCGCGCCATGATGAGTCCGATGTCGCCGCTGCCGAGAATGACCACCCGCTTGCCCACCAGATACCCTTCGCAGTTCACCAGCTTTTGGGCGGTGCCGGCGCTGTATACCCCGGCGGGGCGGGTGCCGCAGATGTTCAGGGCGCCCCGGGCTCTCTCCCGACAGCCCATGGCGAGGATCACCGCCCGCGCCTGGATCTTCTGAATGCCCCGGGTGCTGGTGGCGGTGACGAGCAGATCCGGGGTGATGGAGGTGACCATGGTCTCGCTGAGGGTGCGGATGCCCCGCTTTTTCACCTCGGCGGCGTAATGGGCTGCGTATTCGGGACCGGTCAGCTCCCGCCCCAGCTTGTGCAAGCCGAAGCCGTTGTGGACGCACTGGCGGAGAATGCCGCCCATCGTCTCCTCCCGATCCAGGATGACCACGTCGTTCACGCCGCGGTCGTAAGCGGCAACGGCTGCCGCCATACCGGCGGGTCCCCCGCCGACGACGACGATATCATGCGCGATCATTTTACCGCCCCCTCTCCGATCCTGCCGCCGCAGATCATACGGGAAGCGCCTCCGCACTTGGTGATCTCCTCCAGAGGCGTGCCCGTTTCTTCGCTGATGAGCCGCATCACGTAGGGCCCGCAGAAGCCGCCCTGACAACGCCCCATCCCGCTCCGGGTGCGGCGCTTCACCCCGTCCACGTCCAGGGCGCCGGGGTTGGTGCGGACGGCGGCGCGGATCTCCCCTTCGCTGACGCCCTCACAGCGGCAGACGATGTGGCCGTAGTCCGGATGCTCCTTGATGAAATGATCCTTTTCCTCGTCGGTCATTTTCCGGAAGGCTTCCGGGTCGGGACGGGTGCCGTCCCAGCCCTCTTTCAGGGTCAGCTTCAAGCCCGCCTGCTCTGCCAGCTCCACCGCCCGCCGGGCGATGGCGACGCAGGAGGTGAGACCGGGGGAATCGATCGCCGCCAGATGAATGAGCCCGGGCACCTTCTTCGACAGGCGGATGATGAAATCGCCCCCCGCCACGGAGGAACGCACCCCGGCAAAGGAGGTGATGACCTTGGAGAAGTCCACGGAGGGCACGCTCTTCTTCGCCAGGCGCGCCACGGTGTCCAGCCCCTCCCGGGTGGTTTCCCGGCTTTCGGTGGTGGGCACCTCCGCGGCGGTGGGCCCGGTCATGAGATTGCCGTGGGCGGTGGGGCAGACCAGAATGCCCTTCCCTTCCTTGGTGGGCACCTGAAAGATGGTGCGGGAAACGGTGTTCCCCACCTCTTTATCCAAAATCATGTATTCCCCGCCCCGGGGGATGATGGTGAAGTCGCAGTCGTGGAGCATTTTGGCGATGTGGTCGGTGAAAGCGCCGGCGGCGTTCACGAAGATCCTGCCCCGCACCACCTCCTGGTCGGTGGACTGGACGGCAAAGCCGTCTCCCTCCTGAATGACCCGGCAGATCTCAAAATTCCGCTTCAATTCCACCCCGTTGTCCATGGCGTTGCCGATGGCTGCCACGGTGAGTTCATAGGGGGAAATGATGCCCCCGTTGGGCACCAGAAGCGCCGCCGTGAGCTTGTCGGATAAACTCGGCTCCAGCTCCCGCGCCTGCGCCCCCTTCAAAAGCCGCAGTCCCTTCACGCCGTTTTTCATGCCCCGCTCGTACAGGGCTTTGATGGCGCTCTCCTCCTCCGCGCCGAAGGCGCATACCATGGATCCGTTCTGCCGGTGGGGCACGTTCAATTCCCGCGCCGCTTCATACAGAAGGGGCACGCCCTTCACGTTCATTTCCGCTTTCAAGGTGCCGGGAACGGGATCGTACCCGCCGTGAATGATCCCGGAATTGGCGCGGCTGGAGCCCATGGACACGTCGTTTTCCTTCTCCAGAACGCACACCTTCAGATCATAGCGGCTCAGCTCCCGCGCCGTCATGGCACCGATCACGCCGCAGCCGGCGATGACCACGTCATATCGCATCTGCCTCATCCTCCCATCTATCCCCAGAGAAAAAACTCTGTGAATTGGAATGCAAATTTACAAATTCATTATAGCATACGGGCGGAAAAAGTCAATGCGGCAGAGCAAAACCTTCCTTTATTAAGAAGAAAGGGCGAGCGGGTATCAAGAAGAAAAGGCGAGCGGGTGAACAAATCCGCCGGCTCGCCTTTCTCTCGCTCCTCTGTCCTCTTCCCGTTGCGGGAGAGGTTTTAAGCGTGGAGTCCCTTTTGGCGCATCCCGCAGGTGCAGTCCACCCCCCGCAACAGCTCGTTCAGGGTCCTTTTTTCACGCCTTTTTTCCGGTTTTCCCTTTACTTTTTCCCATAGAGGCAGTATACTGGATCCGTCAAAATTGCGCAACAAATACGCAAGAGGTTGCATAAAAATGGATGAATGAACGGTTTTTTCGTTCAATCAAGCAAAAACGATCAGTTTTCGGGAGTGTGCCATGCTGAACAACGCCTCCCGGAAGTTTTTTCTGTGCGACAGCACCAAATTCGACACCCGGGCTCCCTTCCGCCAGTGCGCCCTGTCAGGCCTTAACGGGATGGTGTGCGAGGGGAACGAGGGAGAACGCTTCCGGGACACGGCGAAAGGAATTTTGATCCTATGATACGATTTGCGGAACAATATGAAAGATCCCTCACCCTTTTCGGAGAGGAAGGGCTGAAACGGATCCGGGGCGCCTCCGTCATCGTCTTCGGCGTGGGGGGCGTGGGGGGATACGCCGCGGAAGCCCTCGCCCGGGGGGGCGTGGGAAGCCTAGTGCTGGTGGACGGGGACGTGGTATCCCCCTCCAACTTAAACCGGCAGATCGTCGCCCTCCGCTCCACCCTGGGGCGCCCCAAGGCGGCGGTGATGGCGGAGCGGATCGCCGACATCGATCCCGCCATCCGGACGGACGCCCGGGTGGTGTTTTTCACGGCGGAAAACGCCGCCTCCTTCGACCTTGCCGCCTTCGACTTTGTGGTGGACGCCATCGACACGGTCTCCTCCAAGATCGCCCTGATCTGTGCCGCCCGGGAAGCGGGGGTGCCGATCATCAGCTCCATGGGCGCCGGGAACAAGCTGTTTCCGGAGCGCTTTGAGATCGCCGATCTGGACAAGACGGCTGTCTGCCCCCTCGCCCGGGTGATGCGCAAGGAGCTGGGCAAGCGGGGGGTGAAGCACCTGAAGGTGGTCTATTCCCGGGAGGAACCGGCGAAAAGCGGCGGCAGGGATCCCGAAACGGGGCGCGCCGCCCCCGGCAGCGCCTCCTTCGTCCCCGGGGCGGCGGGCTTGATCCTGGCGGGAGAAGTCCTGCGGAGCCTGGCGGGGATCGAAAAGTCCTGACAAAAAAGAAAACGCCCGGAAAGGGCGTTTTCGGGAAAGCGAAAAGGCAATATCAAGCCTCCGGCAGGGCGGCGAGAAACGCCTGCTCCCGGCAGCGGCGGTGCATTTCGGTCACGGAGACGGGGCGGGTGACAAAGCCCTCGCCCAGCGGCTTTTCCGCCAGATCGTCCCACCCGCCGCCTGCCCGCAGGGGGCGGCAATAGTAGCGCTGTTTCACGTCCTCCGTCCGCACGGGGAGGTGCGCCACGGTGTCCGCGTAGGCGCCGGGACGGACGGCGGCGATGTCCAGAACGTCCTGCGCCACGGCAAAGCCGGTGGGATACCTGCCGGCGCCGGGCCCGAAGAAGCTCTCTTCCCCCACGTGCCCTGCCCGGTAGCTGATGACGTTGTCACCGCCATGCACCACGCCCTCCTTGGAGGCGGCGGGCACGAAGGCGGGCTCCACCCAGGCGGCGACCCCGTCGGGGGTGCGCGCGGCTCTGCCGATGAGCTTGATCACACAGCCCATCTCCTTTGCCGCCGAAACGTCCGCGGGAGCGGCGAGGGTGATGCCGAAGGTGGGCACCTCCTCCTCCCGGACGGCGGCGCCGAAGGCGATGTTGGCGGAGATGCAGATCTTCCGCCGGGCGTCCCAGCCCTCCACGTCCGCGGCGGGGTTTGCCTCCGCAAAGCCCAGCTCCTTGGCGTGCTGCAGGGCGTCGGCGTAGGACTTGCCCGCCTCGGTCATTTCATCTAAGATCAGATTGGTGGTGCCGTTGAAGATGCCCCACACCTTTTCCACCTCGCTCAAGCGGCGCGCCCGGGACAGAGCGGGCAGCCAGGGGATGCCCCCGCCCACCGCGGCGCTGTACCGCAGGCAAACGCCCTTTTCCCGCGCCAGCGTCACCAGCTCTTCATAATACTGCGCGATGAGGTGCTTGTTGGCGGTGACCACGTGCTTGCCCGCCTCCAGCGCCGCCCGCACACATTCGTAAGCGGGGTGCAGACCCCCCATCAATTCGATGACCAGCTCCGACGCCGGGTCGGTGGCGACGGACAGAGGATCGTCCGTCACCCGGCTGCCGGGCAGAGCCGGAAAAGGCGGCAGAGACGCCACCGCCGGGAAGGAAAATCCCTCCCGCTCCGTCAAAATATCATAACAGCCTTTGCCCACAGTGCCAAAGCCCAACAGTCCGATCTTCACGTTTTTCTCCTTCCCCCCGCCCCGGCAAAGTCGGTCGCGGCGCCTGTATTGTGTTTTTGTATGAAAAACACCTGTTTTCCAATCGAAAATAGTTTAATTCCCACAAAAAGTGTTCCCGATCCTTGCAAATCAAGGACTTTTGATGTATAAAAGATAGCATGAAAGCCGACGTTTGTCAAGGATTTCCGTACAAAAGAAAGTAGAGGACTTTTTATGCTGTACCGTTCCACCCGCTCCGCCTATACCGCCGCCGCGCCGGAAGCCATTTTCACGTCCCTCGCTCCGGACGGGGGCTTGTTCGTCCCCGCGGGGGACTTGCCCGCCCTGCCCTGGGAGGCGCTGACGGAAAAAGAGGTGCCCCAGATCGTGGCGGCGCTGATCGCCGTTTTCTTCCCGGAGCTGAAGGAGGAGAGCGGGGCGCTGGCGGACGCCGCCTACACGGGCAAATTCGACCACCCCGCCTACACCCCCACGGTGGAGACCGGGGACGGGATCTATCTGACCGAATTGTTCCACGGCCCCACCGCCGCCTTCAAGGACGTGGCGCTGAGCCTTCTGCCCCACCTGCTCGCCGCTTCCAAAGAGAAATTGGGGGTGAAGGAGGACGTCACCGTTCTCACCGCCACCAGCGGGGATACGGGCAAGGCGGCGCTGGCGGGGTTCCGGGACGTGCCGGGCACCCGCATCGTGGTGTTCTATCCCGCCGGGGGCGTCAGCGCCGTTCAGCGGGCGCAGATGGTGACCCAGGAGGGCGCCAACGTGGCGGTGGCGGGCATCCGGGGGAATTTTGACGACGCCCAGACCGGGGTGAAGGAGATCTTTCGCCGCCACGCCGGAAAAGGGGACGTGCGCCTGAGCAGCGCCAACTCCATCAACATCGCGCGCCTGATCCCCCAGATGAGTTACTACTTCAAAGCCTACGGCGATCTGGTGAAGGCGGGGGCGATAAAGCGGGGCGAGAAACTGGACTTCGCCGTGCCCACCGGGAATTTCGGGGACATTTTGGCAGGCTTTCTGGCGGGGAGGGCGGGACTGCCCGTGGGCACCCTGATCTGCGCCTCCAACGCCAACGACGTTTTGCGGGACTTCATCCGCACCGGCGTGTACGACCGCCGCCGTCCCTTCCTGCGCACCACCTCCCCGTCCATGGACATTCTGGTGTCCAGCAACTTAGAGCGGCTTTTGTACTTCCTCACCGGCTCGGCGGAGACGGTTTCCTCCCTGATGGCGTCCCTCTCCCGGGAGGGGGTGTACCGCCTGCCCGGGGAGGCGGCGGCGCGGGTGCGGGAGCAGTTCTTCGGCGCCCGGGCGAGCGACGGGGAAGCCGCCGCCGCCCTGAAAAAGACGTATGAAAGAAGCGGCTACGTTGCCGATCCCCACACCGCCGTCGCCCTCCACGCCGTGGACTGCTTCCGGGCGGAAACGGGAACGGCGCGCCCGGTGGCGGTGCTTGCCACCGCTTCCCCCTACAAATTCTCCCGTCCGGTGCTCGCCGCCCTGGGGCAGGACGACGAGGGAGATGAATTCGCCCTGATCGAGCGCCTTGCCGCCCTGTCCGGCGTTCCCGTTCCGGCGGGACTTTCCGCCCTTTCGGGCAAGAAGGAGCTGCACCCGGACGTGATCGAGAAGCAGGAAATGGAAGCCTTTGCCCTGTCAAAGCTTCGGTAAAAAAGAAAGGATCGTGCCGTGAAAAACTGTGTGGTTCGTACCCCGGCGTCCGCCGCCAACTTAGGGCCCGGCTTCGACTCCCTGGGGATCGCCCTGGGGCTGTACAACGAGGTGGAGGTGGAGGAGCGCCCGGAAGGGCTTTCCTTCGGCCCCTGCGACCTGTTCCCGAAGAATGAGGAAAACCTCTTCGTCCGGGCGTATTATCTCGCCATAGACAAAATGGGACTGCCCCGGAAGGGACTGTGGATCTCGGAGCATCCCGCCATTCCCCTGTCCCGGGGGCTGGGCTCCAGCGCCGCCGCCATCGTGGCGGGGGTGCTTGCCGCCAACGCCCTGCACGAGAATGTGCTGACCCGGGACGAAATGCTCGCCATCGCCGCGGAGCTGGAGCGCCACCCGGACAACGTGGCGCCCGCCCTCTTAGGGGGCTTGCGGGCTTCCATGATGGTGGGGGACAAGGTGGTCAGCGCCGCCCTGCCCTGCGAAAATCTGCATTTCACCGCCGTGGTGCCGCCCTTTTCCGTGCCCACGGTGAAAGCCCGCGCCCTGCTCCCGGACACGGTGCCCTTCAAGGACGCGGTGTTTAATCTGTCCCGGATCGCCCTGTTGGCGCGGGGCTTTGAGACCGGGGACATTCCCCTGATCCGCCTCGCCATTCAGGATCGGCTGCACCAATCCTACCGCCGCCCCCAGATCCCCGGGATAGACGAGGTGGAGCGGATCGCCGAGGAGCTGGGCTGCGCCTTCTGTCTGTCCGGGGCGGGCCCCTCCGTGCTGTTGATCTCCGACGAAGAGGAGAGCGCCGCCCGGTGCGCCGAACGCCTGACCGGGGCGCTGGCGGACTGGCAGGCGCTGCCCCTGCGCCGGGACGTGTACGGCGCCACCGTCATCATGGGGGACGAGGACTGATCTCTTCGTTATTTTTTCCTTGACGAAACGCCCATTTCCGGGTACAATAAAGACAAATCGAATGAAAGCGGGTCCCGGCGGACCTTGAAAGGAGAAAAAAATGGCGGATAGATTGGACAATACCCCCGACGAGCTGGAGCCCGATCGCGTGACCTTGACCGACGAGGAAGGGGTGGAACGGGATTTTGACATCATCGGCACCATGGAGATCGACGGGAACGAATACTTCGCCCTGGTGGCGGTGGACGGCGACGGCGACGAATATATCATCCTGAAAGCGGTGGAGGAAGACGGCGAGGAAGTGCTGATCACCATCGACGACGATGAGGAATTCGACCGGGTGGCGGACGCCTTTGACGACGAACTTATGGAAGAGTACGATCTGGACGAAGGCGAAGAAGACGAAAACAAATAAGTCCTTTTGCCCCCGGCTCCGTCCGGGGGCTTTGCCTGCCCCTCGCGTGATGACGGCGACTATGGAACCTACACGAATGAAATGGAGCCCGGCTTCCCGAAGCGGCTGCAGACCTCCCGGTGAGAGCCGGACGCTGGTAGCACAGAAGTCAGGGAGAGGGCACCGCCTTGCTGCGGCAGGGTTTTCAGGAACCGTCACACGGCCGGGTGGGTGTTGAAAAAA
>CAMPCJ010000057.1 GCA_946645685.1 uncultured Clostridia bacterium
CGGAGATCAGGGTATGCATACCCATAGGCAAGCTGCGGATGTGATCCGCCATGCCCGCTTTTTCCGCGGCTTCCCAGGCGTCATCCATGCTCATCCAGGGAGCGGAAATAATGATATTAGAATATATATTGCCGGTAAAGAGTTTTCCTTCCTGGAGCACAGTGCCGATATGCCGGCGAAGAGACTGCTTGTCAATACTGTCCAGATCCATGCTGTCATAATAGACCGCTCCCTGCTGCGGTGTTTCAAAGCCCAGAAGGATTCTTAAGAGAGTAGATTTTCCGCAGCCCGACTTTCCGACGATGGCTACATACTCTCCCGGCTTGATATGAAGGCTGATTCCGTTGATCACAGGAGGCGTGTCCGGATCGTACTGGAACATCACCTGTTCCAAGTCGATCCTTCCGTGCAGGGAAGAGATGAGGTGTTTTCCCTCACTCTGCTCCGGCACGGTTTTAAGAATTTCCTCGCTCCGCTTCAGGGTGGGGCTGATCCTCGCAATAGACGGTCCGGCAGCCGAAAGCGTGGTGATGCCGCCCATCACAATGCCAAAGGCAGCGGAAAACGCCGCAAACTGTGCGGTGCTGATTTGATTGTCAAAAGCGATGATATAGATGATCAGGGTTCCCAGCATGTGGATTCCGGCAACCAGCGGGGTTTGGATCGTGGCAGGGATATGTATGGCATAGGAGGACCGGATTTTTTCGGAATAGGTCTCCAGCCACTTGGAAAAAGCCCTGGTTTCGCTTCCGCTTAAGCGGATCTTTTGAACTCCGGAGATCAGCGCGTACGTGAGACCGCTGTTTTTCTCGCTGTTTGACAGAATTCCGGTCTGATATTTATGCTCCTGGATCATAATGACGCTGAACAGTGCGATCTCACAAAGGTAAATGATCAGGACAGGCACAGCCAGAGGTTCCGCTATGGTCAGTACCTGCACAATGTAGATCAGCGAGATCAGAACCGTCAGAAAGGTGCCGAAAATCATGTTCACAAGTCCCTGGGACATACTGCAAAGGGACCCCACTTTGCTCGCCAGGCTGCCGGAGCTTTTTTTGGAAAAGAAGGTGGCAGGAAGCCGAATCAGACGGGAGTATACAGCGTTTTCCGTTACCACATCCATCCGGGTTTCCATGCGGGAAAGGATGGAGGATCGGACGATGTTCATCAGCCAGCTGCTGATAGCAACTGCCACCAGAAGGATTCCGAGCGGTAACAGCAACTCCCGATTTCCCGAAGGGATTACCGCTTCAAAGGCATACCGAGTAGCGTAGGGCGTGACCATGCCGAAAATCGTAATGAACAAAAGGGCAACGCCGAAGAGTATCATATCACCCTTGGAGATCTGCTGCAGGACAAACTTGATAAAATCCTTGCCGGAAAGAGAGCGGTTGGGAAGGGGCTTGTAGAAACAGTAGGCGTCCTTCTCAAACAGATCCTTGTTTTTCTTGGTGACGCTGACCTTTTCTCCGGTCTTCCGGTCGGTATAATAATATCCGCTGAAGGTATCGGGAAGCAGGGCGATAACATCCCGGGTTCCCTTAAGCTGCGCGAGAAGCGGTCCGTCACCGTCATCCCACCAGCCGTCGGTCAGCTCCACCAGCCGTTTTGTCGCGCCGGAGGGACGGAGATAGTTTTCGATGAGTTCGGTCATGTTTTGAGCAGGAGGCGGATCATCCGGGTAAGTCAAATCCATATACCGGCAGATCATTTCGATTTGCCGGATGTTTTCCTGAGCGGCGATATCTTCGGAGTAGTACTTGGCTTTTTTTCCGCTGACTGCGTCTCCCAGCTTTCTCAGGTTCTCCGAGGCAGCCTGATTGTCGTTCTGTATTCTGTTTCGTAATTGTTCTTCAAATATATTCATAGTCGTTTCCGTTATTTCGGTTCTGCGCAGAAGCTACTGCACGCTTACCAGCTGTTTATAAAGTCCGTCATGCTGTATCAGTTCCTCGTGGGTGCCCCGTTCAGCGACGACGCCCTTATCCAGAACGATGATTTCGTCGCATTCCCGGATGGTGGAAAGCCGATGGGCAATGATAATGCAGGTAATGCCTCTATCGTGAAGATATTCCGAAATCTCATATTCCGTTCGGGCGTCCAGGGCAGAGGTGGCTTCATCCATAATGATGATGGACGGATCGCCTGCCAGAGCGCGGGCGATCTCCAACCGCTGCCGCTGTCCTCCGGACAGATTCCTGCCGTTCTCCTCCAATATGTGCTCGTAACCTCCCTTTTTGGTTACGATATCCTGATGGATGGAAGCGTCCCGGGCAGCCAGGATCACGTCAAAATCTTCCAGTGTTTTGTCCCACATTCGGATATTGTTGGCAATGGTATCCTGAAACATGGTGACCTCCTGATCCACCATAGAAAGGGAACCGTTAAAGATCGGCTTGGGGATCTCCGAGATGGGCTTTCCGTCAAAGAGGATCTCGCCTTCCCAGGGCTTGTAAAGCCCGGTAAGAAGCTTTGCCAGAGAGGACTTTCCGCAGCCGGAGCTTCCCACCAAAGCAACCCGCTTTCCGGGGGTGACCTCCATGTTGAAATCTTTGATGATGGGATCCGCCAGCCTGCTGTAACCAAAGGTCACATGCTTCACCTCGATCTTTCCCGTAAGCTGCGAGGCGTTATCGAGGTCTTCCGGCGTGAAGTCATCCTTGGCGATACTTTCTTCCGGATATGACATGACGTCATGGATCCGATCAATGTCGGCTTTCATCTCCTGTATGCTCTGTCCTGCCGCGATCAGCTGATTTACCGGAGATACAAAGGCGACCATACAGCCCTGAAATGCCAGAAACATACCGATGGTAAAATGCCCCTCCATGATCATGCGATAGGCGATGATCATAATAGTGACATTGGAAAGGGACTGAAGAAGGGAGGGAAGCGTTCCCAAGAACCGGTTGACCTCCGCAAAGCGAACCTTCGCCTTCACCACAGCCGCATGGTAGCCGGACCACCGTTCCAGAAAGCCGTTTTCCGCACCGGAAGCCTTGATCGTCTCGATCATGTTGATGCCGGAAACCGTGGCGGCGCTCAGCATCGACTGATCACGCATCTGTGTCATTGACATTTCCGTTCGCTTGTTGGAGATGATCCTGGCAAGGATCAGGTTGAGGAGCACGGTAATAATTCCCACCGCCGTCAACGGCAGGCTCAGGTTGACCATGACGACAAGATAAAAGACAAGCAGCATCAGATTCACCAAAACAGGCGACAGTCTTCCCACCAAGGCGGAAGCCACCCGGTCATTGGAAGCGGCTCTTTGAGCAATGTCGCCCGCCAGCCGCTGAGAAAAGAAAGCCATCGGCAGACGGAACAGGTGGTGCATGAAAGACGCGTTGGAGGTGACGGCGATCTTTCCCGTGGC
Source organism: uncultured Clostridia bacterium (assembly GCA_946645685.1). Taxonomy (GTDB): domain Bacteria; phylum Bacillota; class Clostridia; order Oscillospirales; family SIG627; genus RGIG5579. The sequence continues at coordinate 3,377 of CAMPCJ010000057.1, forward strand.
TTTCCGAGTAAAGAGCAGATGCAGGATGCCGGCGATCAGCTCAAACAGGATCACGCCCAGAAACAGAAGCATCAGACCCTGGATCCATGAGGGATTTTTCCCGGAGAGGATGTAGTCGGTGAAGATACGCGAGATAACGGGTATCAGTACGCCTGAGAGCGTGACCAGAGCGCCGGTGATCATTACCATAGTCACAGCGGAGCTGTTTCCCTTCATGCTTTGCTTCAGGTAATCCCAGGTGCTGGCAGGCTTTCCGCCGGGAACAAAGTCTTCTCCCTTTTCAAAAATGATGCAGACGTTTGAGTACCCGCGGTTAAACTCTTCCATCGGGATCCTCACGCGGCCGATCGCCGGATCGTTAAGGTAGGCGTAATCGTTCTTAAAGCCGTCCAGTACCACAAAATGACATCTGTTCCAGAAAATGATAGCCGGATAGGTCGCTTTTTTTTGGATGTTTTTCGCGCTGACAAAAAGAGATTTATAGTTCAGTCCGTATCCTTTGGCAGCCCTTGCCACGTTCAGAGCGTTGCTTCCGTCCCGGGAAACGCCGCATGCCAGACGTACCTCTTCCAGAGGCACCCATTTTTTATAATAGGCAAGAACCATCGCCAAAGACGCCGCCCCGCATTCAAGGGCTTCCATCTGAAGGATAACGGGCACCTTTACGGTCTTGTTTTGTGATGCCATACGTTTGACCTCCGCTTACTTAAACAAAAAGGAAATGGGTCTTACTTCATTTGTGGTTACGGTGGCGTCAACCACCTCGTTCCGGTAGCCCGGAAGCTCATCATCCGAGACGATGAACAGAAGATAGTGATAGGCGCCGTCCCCGAGAATATAGTTGAGCGTCCATTCGTTCACTTCCACCGTGGCGAGCTCTTTGCACACTTCTCTTCTTTTCGCTGCGTCTTCGGTCGTAAAATAGGTTTGGAGCTCTCCGGTGGAGAAGGGGATAGGGGACATATAATAAACGTGACCCGAATGTCCGGTTTTGTCCGCTGTGGTGAAATTAACTTTTGCACCTTCCGGGATCATGCCGGTATTGTCGCTTGCGTCAACAAGACACAAAACCCCGTAAGCACCGTCGTTTTCCACGATGACTCCGTGTTTCTGCGTGGTGACCGGGATCGTCCCGGTAAAGCCCCAGATCAGAACTACTACGACGATCAAAACCAAAGCGCCTGTAAAAAAATAGCTGCCTGTGCTTCCGATCCGGATGTATTCGTTCAGCTTTTCCGGATTCTGACCGGAAGACTCGATGTCGTTTCGAAAAACGCTTGTGTTCTCTTGTGTATTAGCCATAATTCCCCCATCTCCGGAAGCATTGCCTGCATCCGGCATATTGAAAAAAGTATTTGAAATTATTTTAACATATCGACAAGTTCTGGTCAATATGTTGAGAATTTTTTTCTTTTATATTGACAGGCGGCGGACTAAATGATAGAATTATGATGAACTATCTGTACTGCGAATGAATCAGGCAGTACAGAAGATCATATCTTGAAAGGAGAACCGATATGGATAAATCATTGCTGGAAGGTCTTTCTAAGGAACAGAAGGACGCCTTGAAAAAATGCAGGACTATGGAAGACGTACTTGAACTCGTTGATGAAGAGGGCTTCGAAATGTCGGACGCTCAGATGGCGGCTGTCAGCGGCGGCGGCTGCGGCAAGGACAAGTGCTGTGACCAGAACGCCATCAACGCACAGAAAAACGGAGGCTGATAGCTTGGACAGAAACACGTCTGATGTTTGGCGTCCGTCCGGGTATAATCTATTCGCCCCTATTCCGGGAAGCAGCCGGTATGCAGGCATTAATCTTGTAAGCGGCTGTTGTAAATCCTTCACCCGCACAGAACTCTGCCTTCTTTCCGAGGCAGAGTTTTTTTCGCCCGATCACCCGGTCATAGAGCATTTCCGGAAGCTGGGCATGGTGGTGAATTATGACGAGCTTAAGGCGATGGAAACTATAGATTCCCTGTCCTCCGCGGGAATAAGCCGCACGGTCTGCCTGACGATATGCCCCACTATGGGCTGCAATTTTGACTGCGTCTATTGCTTTGAGCCGCACGGAAAAGGACGCATGAGCGAAGCGGTCCAAGACGACGTGATCGCGCTTGCCGAACGGATGATGAAATACAGCCGGGCGCAAGCGTTGATTGTCCGGTGGTTCGGCGGTGAACCGCTGCTTTACCCGGATATCATTGAAAAGCTCTCCAAACGGCTGATGGAGCTTGCCGAACGCTCCGGCGCGTCCTACAAGGCGTGGATGTTCTCAAACGGCTATCTTTTGACGGAGGACGTTGCGGAAATGCTGGGAAGATGCGGCGTTTTCAGGGCTCACATCACGCTGGACGGTCTTCAAAAGACACATGACGCGACCAGACGTCTTCAGGGCGGCGGCGGAACCTTCGAGCGGATCGTCAGCAATCTTTCCCGCAAGCTCCCGTTTGATGTAACGGTTCACTGCACGCTCCGGAAGGAGAACGCCGGGGAAAAAGAAGCCTTGAAGCAGTTTTTGGAACGGTTGGGTGAGGAGAGCGGAAATCAGCTGACGCTGCTTTTTGCGCCTGTCATCGAGGCGCTCACAAATGAGGAACGAAGCGGCGGCTTTGAGCCTCTTGGCAGCGAACAGAAAGCGGAGCTGCTTCTGAAAAAACGGGCTGAGAGATTCGGTCCCTTCACCGGCGTTACCTGTGAGGCGAATAATCTGTGGAGCGTTGGTATCGACGCGGACGGCAGGCTTTTCCGGTGCTGGTCATGGATGAATGAGAAAGAGGACAGCTTCGGCTCTGCCGCCGAATGGGATCCGTCCGATCCCATCCATACCGCTGACCGGGCGGATGAGTTCAACCGCTTTTTTCACGCCTTCCGGGATTCACCGGAGGAATGTAAGGCGTGCGTCTGGCATCCGATCTGTAACAGCCGCTGTCCGATCAGCAGATTTTATGGGACGGCGGAGTGCCTTCCGTGGAAGGATGACCCCGAGACGTTTGTGCTGGCGGTCTACCGGGAAAAATATCCGCCGGAAACGGTGAAAGAAGCAGGTGAAGCCGATGCAGGAGCATAAAAGCCCGGCAGACCCGGAGAAAGCCGATCAGAGCACCCAAACGCTGAAGGACAGCGGGTGGCGTCTTTCCCGCTATAATTTATTTGCCCGCATTCCCGGCACGAACATGCACGCCGGGGTGAATCTTTACAAGGGAATCTGCGCAAGCTACTCTGTTCCGGAAATGTACCTTTACTCCGAGGCGGAGAATCTTCCTGCGGCGCATCCGATTTTTCAGCGCTTCCGTGAAAGAGGTCTTATCACGAACCATGACGAACGCGAAGCACTCTTTGCCGCCGGGCGGTTGTCAACGGCTTTCGGCGGCGCGGTGAACCTCACGATCGCACCCACGATGGGGTGTAATTTCGATTGTCCGTATTGCTTTGAAGAGCACCGCCCGGGAAAGATGCTCCCAAAGGTGCAGGAGGCGGTCGTTGCTCTCGCCGAACGTATGCTCAAGGCTTCGGGGGCAAAATCGCTCAATGTGACCTGGTTCGGGGGCGAGCCGCTGCTGGCAACGGACGTTGTGGAGACGCTGTCGGAAAAGCTTTTGACTGTTTCCGAAGCATATGGCGCGTCCTATCGGGCGTACATTATTACCAACGGGTATCTTCTGAATCAGAAAACGGTGGAGCTTCTGGCGCGCGTGCATGTCTGCGAGATGCAGATCACGCTGGACGGAATGCAAAAGACGCATGACGCCACCCGGCATTTAGCCGGCGGCGGCGGGACGTTTGACCGGATTGTTCAGAATCTCAGGACGCTGCGCATCCCCTTTTCGGTGCAAATCCGTCAAAACCTGCACAGCGGCAACGAAGCAGACAGAGCGCCCTTGGAGGCGCTTGTCCGGGAGATCGCGGAGGAAAGCGGAAACGACCTGCAATATGGCAGCTTCTACGTCCGGGATAATCAGGCAAGCATCGATCGCGATTCCAAGGTCGATTTCCTGCGCGGAAGGGGACGGCTGGAGGAAGCGCTTCGGCGCGACGTCAGCGCGTTCCGCCTGACAGACGGCTATTTCTGCGGCGCGTCACGCCTGTTTTCGGTAGGGATCGATGAAGAAGGAAGGCTTTACAAGTGCTGGGAAAACATGCATCAGCCTGCATTTTCCTTCGGAACGGCGGAAGCCTGGAACCCGGAGGATCCTGTCAGAAGCGCCCTTTCCCCGGATCGGCTGACCTGTTACATAAATGCAGCGCTGCCGTTTGATGATGAAGAATGCAGAGAATGTGTATGGCTTCCCGTCTGTATGGGAGGCTGTCCCTGGTTCCGGTTGCGCGGAGCAAAGGAATGTGTGGCGTATAAAGAGGAACAGGAAGCCTATGTGCTGGCTTTATACCGCCGGATGATGCAAGAACAGGAAAAATGAGACAAACATGAAATATTTACTGAACAAAGATTATCATCTCCGTGGATGGACGGACTACTGGATCTGTCTGGAGCATTTCCCTTCGAGAGAGCTTACAGAACTAACGGCACGGGAAGGCCATTTCCTGATGAAGTGCGACGGCGTTCGCGAGATAGATGAAGAAACCTTCGCGCCCGAGATCAGCCGCTTTCTGGAGAAAGGCGTGATCGAAAAAGCCGCAGGAGGACAACTCCTTCCCGAGCAGGCTTACCGGCTCTATGAAAACCGGCGTTTCAGAAGCCTGAACCTTTCCGTTACCGGAAGCTGCGACTTTCGGTGCCGACACTGCTTTAACGCCGCCGACGACAGTCCCCGGGGCGTCACGCCGAAAACAGAGGCGATCATCGACCTGATCCGGAGGATGGACGAATGCGGCGTGGCAAAGCTTGGGATCACCGGCGGAGAACCGCTGCTGCATCCCGGACTACTCAGAATTACGCAGGAGATCAAAGACCGTGGGATGATCCTGGAGACCATGAACACAAATTTATATCACATGTCTCCCGATTTTCCGGACGCCCTGCATGCGCAGGGGCATGATCCCGTCATCTACACCAGCTTTGACGGGGTTGGAGCCCATGATTGGCTGAGAAGGGTGCCGGGATCCGAAGAGCGAACCATACAACAGATACGTCTGATGAAGGAAAAAGGCTTCCGTATCCATGTGCACACCTGCGTATGGAAGGACAGTATGCAAACGGTGAAGGCTACGGCGCTGAAAATGCAGGAGCTCAACGTAGAGTCCTTCAGGATCACTGCCGTTGAACCCTCTGTCCGCTGGATGGCGGACTCCCCGGAACAGTTGATCCCGTTCGGGGAATGGCTTGCATTCATGACAGATTTTCTTGACTGGTGGTATGCCAATCGGATCCGGATGGATCTGGACGTTTGGGGATACTGGTATCACTCATTTGGGAGCGGTTCGGCGCGGATCAAAACCGTTCTTCCTGCGGAGCTTGTTTCCCAGTACCGCGTTCCCTTTTGCCCTGACGCTTATCAGCGGCCGTATATTGACTGCGACGGAAGGATCATGACCTGTCTGGGTATGTCCGGGATCAGCAAGGCTTACGGCTATGACTGGGGAAATGTTTATACGGATGACCTTCACCATATCCTTAGGGATGGCGAGATGATGAAGCTCCTCCGCCTTTCCGTGGGAGAGATGAAGGATCGCAGCCCCGACTGCCGGGAATGTGAGTGGAAGAAGCTGTGCAATTTCGGTTGCAGAGCCGAAGCCTGCGCTCAGGGCAATGGCATCGAGGGAATCGATCAACGGATGTGCATCTTCTTCAAAGACGGCTATTACGACCGGTTCCGTGCAATTGCAAAAAAATACGGCATAGAAATCGAAGCTTAAAAGAATAATCATATAAAAAGAAAATGCTGTGCAAAACCGAGTGGTTGAGCACAGCATTTATGATTTATAGCGATTCTATCAACAAAATCAGTTTTATCAATCGGAGAGGAAAGCCGCTTTTCTGACGTAGATAAACCGCACATCATATTCACTGTCGGTTGAAGCTAAGCTCCATGCTCTGCTGCCGGATTCAACGGCAAGCAGGATTTTTTCATTTTGTTCAATCTCGCTTAACTTGTTAATGATAATATTTTTCATAAAGCCAAGTTTCCCATTTGCTTAAAATTTTGTTATGAAACTCATATGACTTTATTATGCGGCTGCTTTTTGAGCCGGAGTGCCTTCGCCGGCGCAAATCTTTTTAATGACGATCGGCCATATGGTGAGGGCGAACGTCACCATAATAAACCTTGCTGCAAAGTTGCCCCAGTGACCGCCTAAGCCTGCAACGATTGTTGCGGGTGCAAAGAGCTGCTTCCATGCAAACATCAGCGCAAAGCCGATACAAGCCAGAATCGGGAGACGGGTGGAACCCTTGGGAATCTCAAAATGAATAAAATGCCTTTCGATAAAGCTGCCGACAAGGAAGCCGAAGAAGCCGCCGCAAGCCTTGAAGCAGTCGTTCATCATCTTTTGAGGATCGACAAGCAGCTTGCCCTCTGCATCATAGTCCATGGGATAGGGCTTTAAGGTGACATAAAGCAGCGCGCCGATCATCACGGCGATTCCCACGAACGTCAGGATATCCTTTGCTTTTTCCTTGTTTTCGAGCGCTTTTTGCGCAATGCCGACAAGCGCAATCAGCACAATGCCCTCAATGGTAGCAACCAGCACATCCTGCGGTGTGTGTACGCCGAGAAAATTTCTTGAAAAGCCCGTCAGCAAAACCATAACGATGCAGACAACAGCGAGCCATCTGCGGCTGCTCCACTGCCAAACAGCCGTTGTGCCGTAATGAATCGTACCCTTAAGCGTATGGCCGCTGGGGAATGAGTAGCCTGTCGCGGCGGTTTTTGAATCGCCTGCCGGGTTGATTTCCGCCGAGCGAATCCACGGACGATACGCGCAGACGGTCAGCTTGATGACGCCGTTGAGTAGTTCGCCGATCCATTCGGTCGCCATAAAGCGGTAGCCCCACTTTTTGTTGACGCACCAAAACACGACATACGGCAAAAACGGCAGAATGTCTACGGCAAATTTGGAGACAGCGTTGAAAAACTCGTCAAAAACGCCGCCTGTCGCTTCACGCAAGCCTTGCAGAAGCAATAGATACTGAATGTCCATACTTTTTATTCCTCCTATGAATTTGTTTAATCAATTGCCGAAGCTTATGATTTCCCAACCGTCTTTATCGGTACGCGCTAACCACCACGGATAGTCCGTATAGTCGCGGAACGCTTCAAGGGTCGTATCGCCGGGATTTTCGGTCGTATAGAAGTCCATCAAGAATTCCGCGGCCTTTGTGTAATTCCTGCCCGGATTTTCCCGATTGATTTGACTGAGCTTTTCGGTGGAAACAGCCTCGTCGCCGGCATATTTCAGACTGCGAAGCTCACATCCTCCGAAAGAGGCAAACCGGCACGCCACCTGAACAGCAGCAGCTTTTAAATCTTCTTCCGAATAGAGCGTTGACGTTCCGTAATCAATCACAGCCTTGCCGCCCTTATAGGCGCCGAGATACTCCTCGAAGGTTATGTTTTTGTCCGTGATTTCCCTTGCCTTCTTCGGATCGTCAATATAGCGGATATGCCACGGTTCATAACCGTAGCCGGTAATGTATTCTCTTCCGTCAAGATAACGGAGAATAAAGCCATAGTCGGCGAGCTTTGCGTGTATTTTATCCCAAATCCCGGGATACTTCACCATATCCTCGTTTTCGGTAACGTCTTTGCCGTCTATGATCAGGTACAAATCAAGTGCAAGTCCCGTGTGGTGTTCCGAAAAACCCGGTGTAGCAACGGTTTTAAGTGCATATTCTTTGCCGTACTGCTCGGTAAATTCGTCCATGATCCGCTGTTGATCGGCAACGCTCCTGCGTGCAGAATCGAGGTCTACAAATACGCTGTCCTTTTCAAGATCAGCCTTGAGCTTTAGATATGCGTCATACGATTTCTTTTCCACCTCAACATCGTCGCCTATGGAGTTGGTCATATGAACGGTTTGGAGTTTTTTCTCCCAATCGTCGGAGAGCTTATGCGTCTTGTTGACGAGCGCCGTATAGTCTATTTCGCTGCTTTTAATTTCATCGGCAGACGCCGGTTCTGCTGCCGCCGGTACGGTCGACTGTTGGTTTGAAGCACCGCCGCAGCCCGAAAATACCGCAGCTGTCACGCACAAGCAAAGACATAAAATCGTTGAAAATGCTTTTTGCATGTTTTTCTCCTTCTATATATTTGTTGTCTGCATTATAACATTTCCGCCAATACATTTC
>CAMPCJ010000058.1 GCA_946645685.1 uncultured Clostridia bacterium
CAAAAGGGAAGTGTGGTGAAGGAAACCTAAATAAATCAAGCGATTCCCCTCAAAGATTTTCACGAATTTTTCCAATTTGCTCTTGTGTTTTTTCGTTTTTCGTTGTAGAATACCAAATAGGAATTTAGCAGGGGACATTTTTTGTCCTTGAATTGCGGACACTTTTTCAGAAAGAAGGGATTAGAATGCAGGAGACCATGTGGGCGCTGGTAAAGGATAAGCCGGAAGCAGGGCTTACCATGAAGCGCGTGGAGATCCCCGCCGTGGGTCACGGGGACGTAAAGATCAAGATCCATAAGACCGCCATCTGCGGCACGGACGTGCACATTTGGCAGTGGAACGAATGGGCGCAGGAGACCATCAAGCTGGGCACTACCGCCGGTCACGAATACGTGGGCGAGATCGTGGAAGTGGGCGACGGCGTGGAAAACTGCAAGGTGGGCGACATCGTTTCCGGGGAAGGGCACATCGTTTGCGGGCATTGCCGCAACTGCCGCGCCGGGAAAGGTCACCTTTGCCGCAACACCAAGGGCGTCGGCGTCAACCGGAACGGCGCTTTTGCCGAATATCTGGTCATTCCCGCCACCAACGTCATCCACACCTCCAAGAAGATCCCCGAAGAGCTTTATGCGATTTTTGATCCCTTCGGCAACGCGGCGCACACGGCGCTTTCTTTCTCCACCCTGGGGGAGGACGTGCTGATCACCGGCGCCGGCCCCATCGGGATCATGGCGGCGGGCATCGCCCGGTTCTCCGGCGCGCGGCACGTGGTCATCACCGATCTGAACGAGTACCGTCTGGATCTGGCGCGGCAGTTCGGCGTAACCGCTGTGAACACCGGTAAGCAGGATCTGAAGGAAGTTATGAAGGAATTGGGCATCGTCGAGGGCTTTGACGTGGGTCTGGAAATGAGCGGCAACCGCTTTGCCCTGAATCAGCTCATCGACTCCATGGTCAACGGCGGCCGCATCGCCCTTTTGGGCATTCAGGGGCACAATATGACGGAAGTGCCCATCAACACCATCATTTGGAACGGGCTGAAGATCAAGGGCATCTACGGCAGGGAAATGTATGAGACCTGGTACAAGATGACCGCCCTGGTGGAAGCGGGCTTCCCCCTGGAGAAGATCATCACCCACCGCTTTGACATCAAAGATTATGAAAAAGGCTTCGACGCCATGATCTCCGGGCAGTCCGGCAAGGTCATTTTGGATTGGAGCCACATCAACGATTGAAGGGAGACGCACCATGAATAAGAAAGAAGCATTGGCGTTTTACCGCACCACCCTGGGCGAGATCGAAGAAGCGGGCGTGAAGAAAAACGAACGCGTCATCACCACCCCCCAGTCCGCGCATATCTTTGCCGACGGCAAGGAATTGATCAATATGTGCGCCAACAACTACCTGGGGCTGGCGGATAACAAGGAGCTGGTGGAAGCCGCGAAAAAAGCCTATGACGAATACGGCTACGGTCTGGCGTCCGTGCGTTTCATCTGCGGCACGCAGAGCATTCACAAGAAGCTGGAAGAGAAGGTCTCCCACTTCTTCGGTACGGACGATACCATTCTGTATTCCTCCTGCTTTGACGCCAACGGCGGACTTTTCGAGACCCTTTTGGGCAAGGAGGACGCGGTGATCTCCGACGAGTTGAACCACGCTTCCATCATCGACGGCGTGCGGCTTTGCAAAGCTCAGCGCTATCGCTATAAAAACAACGATATGACCGACCTGGAAGCCAAACTGCAGGAGGCGGACGCCGCCGGCGCCCGGATCAAGCTCATTGCCACCGACGGCGTGTTCTCCATGGACGGCATCATTGCGGATCTGAAAGGCGTGTGCGACCTGGCGGACAAGTACGGTGCGCTGGTCATGGTGGATGATTCCCACGCTTCCGGCTTCGTGGGCAAGACCGGTCGCGGCGCCGCGGAGCATTGCGGCGTCCTGGGCAGAGTGGACGTGATCACCGGTACCTTCGGTAAGGCGCTGGGCGGCGCTTCCGGCGGCTTTACCACCGGACGCCAGGAGATCATTGACCTGCTCCGTCAGCGCAGCCGTCCTTATCTGTTCTCCAACACCCTGGCGCCCGCCGTGGCGGCTGGCACCATCGCCGCCATTGATATGCTGGAGAAGGATACCTCCCGCCGGGATTATCTGGAAAGCATCGTCACCGACTACCGCAAGGCGCTGGTGGATGCGGGCTTTGACGTGATCCCCGGGACGCACCCCTGCGTGCCCGTTATGTTCTACGATGAGCATCTGGCTGCCCGTATGGCGCAGAAGCTCTATGAGCTGGGCATTTACGCCGTTTCCTTCACCTATCCCGTGGTGCCCAAGGGCAAGGCGCGGATCCGCACCCAGGTTTCCGCCGCCCACACCAAAGAGGATCTGGCGTTTGCCGTGAAGTGCTTTATCGAAGCCAAAAAGCAGATCGAAGCGGAAGACGCCGGCAAGTAAAAACGGAATACAGTAAAAAAGACGATCCCCGGAGCGATTTCGTTCCGGGGATCCTTTTCTGTCCACTCTATTATATAGATTTTTGATATCAGCTATTTCCACTTGAAATCCCGCGATTCCAATGATAAAATGACAAATGTAAGGAATATGTCCCCTAATACTTATTTTCTTTCGGAGGATGCTATGAAACGACGTTTCTTTTCTTTGTTCCTGGCCGCCGCGATGCTGATGCCGATGTTTGGCTCCGTCGCTCTCGCCGGCGGAATCCCCGACTTGTCCGGGCACGGTGAAAACACCAGTCAGGATCTCGACGCGCTGGTGGAAGAGGACTTCAAGGGGATCGTCCTCTGCGCGCCCTCCGGCGTTTCCATACAGATGTACACCGGCTTTTCCGGCGGCAGCGCTGTTTCTCCCGATAAGACGGAAACGAAAGACGGGGAAAAGCTGTGGTATTATTCCTCCCTTTCTCCCACCACGGGCTCCGGGCGGTATCGCTACACGGCGTCGGGCGCCGGATACTATAAAGTGACCACGGCGCTGTACGTGACCGCGGCGAAAATGAATACCCGCACCGTCATCGACGCGGACCCCGGCGTTCGCGGCGGCAGCGGCTACGAGCCGCCAAGCGCCGTGGAAGTCAAAGCCCTGACGGAGGAAATGTATAACGGCCCCTTAGCGCTGAGCGACGAGATGACGGCGGCATATTCCTATCTTTTCACCACCCCCTCCTTCAACGAGGACAAGGCGGCGCATGAATTCACCTCCCAGGAGGAGATGGAGGCTTTTCTCGCTTCTCTGGACGATCAGAATAAAGACGCCTATCAGTATACCCTGACCACCTCCGGCAAATACGGCTATAACTTGCCCATCATCGTCTTTTCCAAAACGGATCTGTCCGCCTGTTCCACCTGGCAGGAAGCCGCCCAACTGGTACGAAACAACGGCAAGATCACCCTTCACTATCAGGCGCAGATCCACGGCAACGAGCCCGCGGGCGGGGAAGCGGCGCTGATGATGATCGAACAGCTTTACAAGAACGACGCCTGGCGGGAAGAGATCCTGGACAAGATCAACCTCTATATCATCCCCCGGGTCAATCCCGACGGCTCCAAGGCGTTCACCCGGAATGAGGTGGCGCAGGGGGTCAATGGGGTCAATATGAACCGGGATCTCATCACCGGAAAGACCCGGGAGGTGCAGGGCATCATCGCCGCGTCCCAGGCCTTCAACGCCTACGTCTGCATCGACGGCCACGAATACACCCAGAACAACGCCACCGTCTCCGGCGCCTACACCGATATTTTGATGCGCACCTCGGGGCATTTGAACAATGGACTTGGCATCCGTGACCTGGGCGTCTCCTTCATGGAGAGCTGTTTTGCGGATCTGGAGAGCGTAGGCCTCCATCCCTACGGCTACCCGGACGTGAACAACAAGGGCGGCGGCAGCGTGATGAACGAGGATAACCCCGTCACCTCCGCCAGCTATATGGGTGTCAACGGCGCCTTGAGCTTTCTTGTGGAGACCCGGGGAATCTACGACGGCAAAATGACCTGGGAGCGCCGTTTGATCTCCCAGTTCATCACCATCAAGGGGATCATCGACCAGACCGCTTCCCGGGCGGAGGAAGTCCGTTCCACCGTGGAAGGGGAGCGCGCGGACCTGATCCAACGTGGCGAGAGCTTCGACGAGAACGACCTCTTCGTTCTGGAGTCCGCCCAGTCCAAGAACACCGCCACCGCCGTCGTGTATCCGAAGACCAACGTCAATTATGCCACCGGGATCCTCACCCTGAAGAACGATTACATCTACTACTTCGATACCCCCGCCCGCGCCCGTCCCCGCGCCACGGCCTACGTGGTACCCCGGGGCGAGGATTGGGAGGACACCCTGATCAGCCGCCTCACCCTCCACGCCATCCGTTGGGAGATACTGCCAGAGGGCGCCACCGTTCCCCTGCGGCAGTACACCGGCACCACCGCCGGAGCCTCCCTTACGGAGGAGCGGTACGTCAGCTTTGAGACCGGCGCCATTGTGATCCCCATGGATCAGATCGCCTCCAATTTCGCGGCGTACCTGATGGAGCCGGACCTCACCGAGATCAAAGAGGGCGACGGCTCTCTGGCGCAATCCGGGGTCATCGTCGCCACAGACGGCGCCTTCCCCATCTACCGTTATGAACGGGATCTGGAGGACGGGCACGTCCTGTCCTTCACCGCCGCGGAAGCGCCTGTGGGGCTCTCTGTCGTCCAGCCTGTCGAGAAAGGGGATAAGGGCGAGATCATCGGGCTCGATCCCGAAAAAAACTATGAATACCGCCCCGAGGGCTCCTCGGAATACGCCGTGACTCCCGCGGGCGCCACGTCCATTTCCGGTCTCGATTACGGCACCTGGTTCGTGCGCTACGCCGCCAAGCCCGGCGAACCCGAGGGGCAGGAGATATCCCTGAAGATCTACGCGCCCCCGGAAGAGAGTTTTGAGGTGTATCTGGATCCCGCAGGCGGCAGCGACGCCAACCCCGGCACCGCCGCTTCTCCCGTGAAGACCATGGAACAGGCCGTCGCCCTCTTGGGTGAAAAACTGCGTTATCAGCCGGAAGGCACCTCCGGCACGGTCATCCTCACGGGGGATCTGACCCTTGCCGCCAATTCCGGCACCACGGAGTATTATTTCCCCACCCACGCCTTCCCCCTGGTCATTACCGGCTCCACACCTTCCGCGAAGATCACCAGCTCCTGCAATTTGATCGCCGGCGGCGATCTCACCTTGGAGAATATATCCCTGCACCTGGGCGTCAACGCCTACCGCTTGATCTACGGCGGCGGGCATAAACTGGTCCTGGGAGAGGGCTTGACCTGCACCGGACCCACCGCCGGCGGAAAGATGATCTACTTCGGCGTGGCGGGCGCGGCGATGACCGGCACGGTGACGGGTACGGACGTAACCATCCTCTCCGGCGCCTGGCGCAATGTGTACGCCGGCGGCTACTGCTCCACCGGCACCAATACCTGTACGGTGAATGGAGATGCTAAACTGCGATTCCTGGGCGGCGTTTCCACCTCTCACGTTCAACCTACCTACGGCGGGAACATCACGGGGAATGTGGAGATCACCATCGGCAGCGTGACCCTGGCGGAAAACCCCGAGCACATGGGCCACGTGCAGAAGGGCACCGTCAGCGGGGACGTCACCCTCATTCTGAAGGAAGGCGCCGTTGTCGGCGACCTGTACGCGGGCGGCAGAACAAGCGGAACCACCACCGGAACGGCGACGCTGGTGATCGACGGCGCGGACTACGCCGGGACCTTCCACGGCTCCGGGCAGGCGGCCGCCGCCTCCGTGGGCGGCTCCAAGCTGGTTTTGAAGTCCGGAACCTTTTCCGGGACGTTGGACGGCGTGGACGAGGTGGTCGTGGATCTTTCCGACGGCGGAACGCTGACCTTGAACACCTCTCTTGACGCGGATGAATTTATCCCGGGCGGCACGCTGATTTTGGGCGACGGCGTGACCTTCTCCGCGCCCGGTTACGAACCCGCGCCGTCATTTATCTGGGGTGACGCCAACGGGGACGGGATGGTCAGCAGCAAGGACATCGTCCGCTTGAAGAACTACTTTGCCAATTACAACGACGCTACCGGCACTTCCACCGTGGATATTTTCCCCGGGGCGGACGCCAACGGGGACAGCGTGGTTAGCAGCAAGGACATCGTCCGCTTGAAGAACTATTTTGCCAATTACGATGATCATACCGGCAAGTCCACTGTTGTACTGGGACCTGCCGCTTGATCCGAAAAAAAGAACCGCCAACGCAGCATCCCCGTGGATGCGTGCGTTGGCGGTTTTTGCGTTGGCTTTACCGCGCTTGCTTTCGGTAGGAACACTCCAGCGCCGTCAAGGTGATCAGCGCAAACAGAAGCAGGTAAAAGGGCAGGATGGCGATGCCCGCCGCTTGCTGCAGCTCCCCGAAAACGGAAGGCATCAGGGTATAGCCCACGTAGGCGGACGCCATTTCCAAGCCGATGACGGCGCTTGAAAAGCGCTTTCCGAAGGTATGGGGCGCCATGTGAACCACGGCGGGGTAGATCGGCGCCATACCCGTTCCCACCGCCAGAAACCCGGCAATGGCGCTCACCGGGGAAGAAACGGGCAAAAGGATCAAAAGAACGCCCAGGATCTCCAGAACGATCCCCGCCCGGATCAGGCGCTTGTCGCTCCAGCGGACGGAGAGGATCCCGGACAGAACGCGCCCCGCCATCAACCCGCCGAAGATCAGCGAGCCGAGGAAGGCGACGGCGCCTTCGTCCATGTCCGGAAAGCGCCCGGCAAAATAGCTTGCCGTCCACAGTCCCGCCGTGGCTTCCCCGGCGCAGTAGGCGAAGAAGGCGAGCAGGGTCAAGGGGACCCCCGGTCGCTTCAACGCCTCTTTCAGCCCGGCGGCGTCCTCCGGCGCATCCGCTTTGCTCCCGCTTTTATCCCACAGGGGCAGGGAGAAAAGACAGACAGCAAGGATGAAAAGCTGGAGGTAAGCCGTCCAGCGATAGCCTTCGTTCCATCGCGCCGTCCGGAGCGCTTGTCCCATGATAAAGGGGCTGACGGCGGCGCCCAGCCCGTAAAAGCAGTGGAGAAAGTTCATCACGGCGCCGGAGTAGTGCGCCGCAACGTATTCGTTGATCACCGTGTCGATGGCGCCCGCGCCCAGACCGTAAGGCACGGCGAACAGAAAGAGCAGGTAAAACTCACCGGCAAAGGAAAAGCCCAAAAGACCCGCCGCCGTAAGCGCGACGGAAAGGGTCACGATCCATTTGGGGTGGATCCTGCGGGAAAGGGCGGGGCAGATCAGGGCGGAGAGGATGGTCATCAGGGAAATGGTCATGGCAACGTATCCCGCCGCGGATGACGGCACGCCGAAGAAGCCTTGCATAGCAGGCCATCCGGCGCCCAAAAGGGAATCCGGCAGACCCAGGCTGATGAAGACCAGGTAGATCACCGCCAATAACAAAGACGCCATATCCTTCTCCTTTCCGCTTTTTCTCTTCATCTTAACACGAAAGGGCGGAATGCGCAAGGAGCAGTCCGCCCTTCTTTCATTGACAGGCGGGACGGGCGGGTTTATAATAAAGGGTAAGAGAATGCTAACCGAAGCAAAGGAGCGCCTATGTCTGCCTACGTGGAATTTCGTGCCGTGAATAAAGTGTATCAAAGCGGGGACGTTGCCGTCGCCGCCTTGCGCGACGCCAGCTTTTCTCTGGAAAAAGGGGAATTCTGCGTGATCGTGGGCGAATCCGGCGCGGGGAAGACCACCCTCTTGAACGTGCTGGGCGGTATGGACACCGCTACCGGAGGCACTTTCTTTGTGGACGGGGAGGAGGTAGGCGCTTATACGCCCCGCCGGTTGGAGGAATATCGCCGGCACCGGGTCGGCTTTGTGTTTCAATTCTATAATCTCATTCCCAACCTGACCGCCCTGGAAAATGTGGAAATGGCTTCTCAGCTCAGCGACGACCCCATCCCTGCGGATGAAGCGCTGCGGGCGGTAGGGCTGGGAGAGAGGATGAATAATTTTCCCGCTCAGCTGTCCGGCGGTGAGCAGCAGCGGGTCTCCATTGCCCGCGCCCTGGCAAAAAGACCGTCCCTTTTGCTTTGCGACGAGCCCACCGGCGCCCTGGATCACGATACGGGGAAGAGCATTTTGAAGCTTTTGCAGGACACCTGCCGCCGGGACGGGATGACCGTGGTGGTCATCACCCACAACAGCGCCCTCACCGCTATGGCGGATCGGGTCATTCGCATCCGCAGCGGCAGGGTCGACAGCGTGACCGTGCAGAAAAACGCCCGCCCCGTAGAGGAGATCGACTGGTAAGATGACGAAGGCACTTCGAAAAAACCTGGCGCGGACGATCCGCGGCTCTTTTGGCAGGTTTATCGCCATTTTATTGATCGTCGCGCTGGGGGTCACGTTTTTAGCGGGACTAAAGCTCACCCGTCCCGTGATGCGCGCCACCCTGTGGCAATACACGAAAGAGACGGGCTTTTACGACCTGCGCCTTCTTTCCTCCATCGGATGGACGGAAGAGGACGTCGCCGCTTTGGGAGAGGTTGAGGGCGTGAAAAGCGCCGCGCCCTCCATTCAGGCGGATCTTGCCGGAGAGATCGACGGCGTCCCCGGGGAATACCGCGCCCATATGATCACCACCGGGGTCAATGAAGTCACCCTCCTTGCCGGGCGTATGCCGGAAAAAGCAGACGAATGCTTAGGAGATAACACCTCCTTCGGGGAAAGGGATCTGGGAAAGACCCTTCACTTGAAGGACGGGGCGGGAGAGGGCTTTTCCCGGGAGGCGTATACGCTGGTGGGCATTGCCGACGGGCCGCAGTACATCAGCCGGGTGAAAGGCGCCACGTCCCTGGGGGACGGCAGTCTGGACGGCAGCATTTACCTTTTGCGGGAAGGCTTTGACAGGGACGTTTTTACGGAGGCGTTTCTGGTGATGGACGGCTCTTACGAGCCCTATACCGCTTCTTACGACGAGGCGCTTGCCTCTCTGAAGGAGCGGGCGCAAAAGCGCGGGGAGGAACGGCTGGATCTGCGTTGGAACGAGATCGTATCCGAATTCCAACGGGAAATTGATGAAAAAGAAAAAGAGGCCGGGGAAAAGATCGCTCAAGGGGAAGAGGAGCTTGCAAACGCCCGCGCCGCTCTGGATGAAGGCAGGGAAGACCTGGCGGCAAAGGAGCGGGAGTTGTCCCGCGCCCGTGCTTCTCTGTCAGGCGCCGGGAAGGAATTGGACGCGGCGGCAGCCGGTCTGGGATGTCCCGGGGATTGGGACGGAGCCCTTGCCGTCGGGAAAGAACGTCTTGCTATTGGCAAAGAGACCCTTGCGCGGCAGCGGGCGAAAAGTGCCGCTTCCCTTGCCGCCACCGGAAAAGAATTGGACGAGAAAGGCGCCGAATTGGATCTGGCGGAAGCGCAGTTTGCCGAGGCAACGGATGGACTGACCGTCCTCCCCCCCGCTCTTGCCGCTCAGAAAGACGCCCTTTTGCAGGCGCGTGCGCAGTGGCTGGAAATGGTGCGCGCGTGGGAAGAAGCCTCCGCTGCCGCTGCCGCCGCCCTTGCCGCCGGGGAAGAGGCGCTTGAGAAAAGCGAAGGAGAACTGAACGGCTTGGAAGCGGGGATCGCCGCTTTCCGCAAAGGGGAACAAGCCGTGAAGGCGGGCGAGGCCGCGCTGGAGAGCGGAAAACGGGAACTGGCGGAAAAGGAAGCCGACTACGCCGACGGGCTTGCCACCCTGGAAAAGGAGCGGGAAGACGCCCGGCGGCTTCTCTCGGAAGCCCGGGAGGAATTGGCTCAGCGGGAAGCGCCGGTCGTTTACGTGCTGGATCGAAGCGCCAACGTCGGCTACGCCGGGTTTGAAAGCGACTCGGAAGTGGTCGAACGCATCGCCGCCGTTTTGCCCATCTTCTTTTTCCTGGTCGCGGCGTTGATCTCCTCCACCACCATGACCCGTATGGTGGAGGAGGAACGGGGACAGATGGGAACGCTCCGCTCCCTGGGCTATTCCCGCGCCGCCGTCCTTGCCAAATACGTGGTTTATTCCGGCACCGCCGCCGCCACGGGGTGCGTAGCCGGGTACGCCCTGGGGGGCTATCTGTTCCCCTTCACCATTTGGCGCGCCTATTCCATGCTTTATAACGTGCCGGGGTTTTTGCCGCAGTTTGACGGCTTGCTTTTCGTCGTTTCTTTGGCGGCGTCCCTGCTTTCCACCGTGGGCGTTACCGTTCTGGCTTGTCAGAATGAAATGCGCTCCACCCCCGCCGCCCTGTGCCGACCCCGCTCTCCCGCCGCCGGGAAGCGGGTGCTGTTGGAGCGCGTTCCCTTTGTTTGGTCGCGCCTTTCCTTCCTGAGAAAGGTGACCGTGCGGAACATCTTCCGCTTCCGCAAACGACTGTTTATGATGCTTCTGGGCATTGCCGGCTGCACCGCGCTGCTTGTCACCGGCTTCGGTTTGCGGGATTCCATTGCCGGGATCGCCCGGGATCAGTACGACGACATTATGAAATACGATCTCGCCGTCACCCTTTCCGACGGGGACGGCGGGGAAGCGATCTCTGCCATCCGCCAGACCCTTTCCGGGCAGATCGATGCCCTGGCGGCGGTTATGGAAACATCCGTGGAGCTGCGGGCGGGCGGCGGCGTCAAGACCGTAAATCTCATCGCCTCGGACGATCCCGCCCTCCCGTCTCTCATCGACCTGCACCGGGACGGAAAAGCGGTCTCCCAGCCCGGCAGGGGGGAAGCGGTCGTCACGCAAAAGCTGGGGGATGTTTTGGGCTTTGTCCCGGGAAAGGCGGAAACGCTGAGCCTGGGTGATACGGGCGCCGGTACCGTGACCGTGACGGATTTTGCCGAAAACTACGTGTATCATTATCTCTTTATAAACGCCGAAACCTACCGGGATCTTTTTGGGGCGGATCCCGTGGTCAATACCGTTTTCCTTCGCCTTGCCGGGGATGCCGATCCCTATCGGGCGGGGGCGGAGGTGACAAACCTGTCCGGCGTCAGCCGGGTCTCCGTGGCGCAGGGCGTGCGGGAAATGGTGGATCGTATGATGATCAGCCTGGACTACGTCATCCTGTTGGTTTTGGCTTCCGCCGCGGCGCTGGCGTTTGTGGTCCTGTTCAATCTGGGCAATATCAATATTACCGAGCGTGTGCGGGAGATCGCCACTTTAAAAGTCTTGGGCTTCTACGGCAGAGAAACCGGCGCCTACGTTTTCCGGGAAAACTTCATTCTCTCCCTTGCCGGGGCACTTTTGGGGCTCCCTTTGGGCACGCTGCTTCATCGCTTCGTTATGGAACAGATCGACATCGACGTGGTTTCCTTCCGGGTGACGGTCACGCCGCAAAGCTACCTTTTGTCCTTCCTGGCGGTGCTGCTTTTCGCCTGGCTCACCGACCGCATCCTGCGAAAAAAGATCCGCGCCATCCCCATGGCGGAATCCTTAAAAAGCGTGGAATAAGAGAAAAAGCCGTTGCACAAAGCAACGGCTTTTTCGGCATAGGTTTGTCCCGAAAAATATGAATTTGTCAATGTTTCAGTCCCATAAATTGCAGGGGTTTTATCGTTGAGTCCG
>CAMPCJ010000059.1 GCA_946645685.1 uncultured Clostridia bacterium
TGCTGAACAAATTCTGGGCGTTCAAAAAATAAGCGAGGCAACAAAAAAAGAGCCGAAATCGGCTCTTTTTTTATTCGTTCACTTCCAGGATGACTTCGTTATGCTCCAAGATCTGTCCGCCGGCAAGCACCCGGTATTCCAGATGCACCCGGGCGCCCCGGGGGGTCTGATCCACCTGCAGCCGCTGCGTTTCATAGACCAGGGAAAAGCCGTAGGGATCCTTCCGGTCGGAAACGAAAAGTTCCCCTTCCCGCAGGACGATCACGTCCTCGGTATGGGGCGCCACCCCGGTGATCGCCACGGCGCCGTTTTCATAATAATGATACTGCAAATGCTCCCCGGGGGAGCCGGAGAGCGCCGTCTCCGCAAAGCTTATGTCAAAGCTTTGATCCGCAAAGCGCCGGAAGGAGCCGGTGGCTTCCGTCACCGCGTGGAACCAGGGCTTGCCGCCCCGCAGGCTCCGCAGCTCCTCCGGCAGCTCCACGCCCGCCTTTTCCGCCGCTTCGCCCAGGTCGGGCAGAAAGCTCTGTACCACGTTATAATGCTGGATCACTTCCATGGTGATGCGCGCCATCGTGCCCGCCTCCTTTCCGTTCTTTGGGAAGATAGTATAACAGATTGCTCTTCCCTTGTCAAATCCCTTTTTTTGTGGTACACTGAACAGAAGAAAAAACGAAGGAGGAAGCGCCGTGACGCTGATCATAGCGGAAAAGCCCCGGCTCGCCCGGAACATTGCAGAGGCCCTTGGCGCTTCAAAGCGCCGGGACGGGTATCTAGAGGGGAACGGGTATCTGGTGACCTGGGCGTTCGGGCACCTGTTCTCCCTGTGCGACGTGGAGGAATACACCGGCGCACCCCGGGGCGGGAAATGGACCATGCGGGATCTGCCCTGCTTTCCCGAGACCTTCCGCTTCCGGCTGCGGGAAAACGAGCAGAAGGAAGTGGACGAGGGCGTACAAAAGCAGTTCGACACCATCCGGGCTCTGTTGAAGCGCCAGGACGTGGAAAAGGTGGTGAACGCCGGGGACGCCGACCGGGAGGGAGAGATCATCGTGCGGATCGCCGTGGCGCAAGCCGGCGGCACGGACAAGCCCTTTCTGCGCCTGTGGCTGCCGGATCAGACGGCGGAAACCGTGAAAAGCGCCATCGGCGACTTAAAGCCCGAATCGGCGTATGACAATCTGGCGGGGGAAGGGATGGCGCGCACCTACATCGACTGGCTCTACGGGGTGAACCTCACCCGGTACGCCACCCTGAAGACCGGCACCCTGCTCCGGGTGGGGCGGGTGATCGTGCCCATCGTGAAAGCCATTTACGACCGGGACACCGCCATTGAAGCCTTCACCCCGGAGACGTACTACGTGGCGCGCTCCTGCGAAAAGACCGGGGACGCGGACGTGGAGCTGGTGAGCAAAAAGAAGTTTTCCGCCGGGGAGAAGGCGAAGGCGGAAGCCTACTGCGCCGCCCTCTCCGCCGAAAAAGCGGTGGTGAAGAGCGCCAAGTCCGTCCAGTCCACCCTGTCCCCGGGCAAGCTCTACTCCCTCTCCAAGCTGCAAAACGCCCTGGGCAAAAAGTACAAGATGAATATGGAAACGTCCCTGAAGATCGTGCAGGGGCTGTATGAAAAGGGCTTCGTCACCTATCCCCGCACCAACTCCGAATATCTGGCGACGGCGGAGAAGGACAAGATCAAAAAGATCCTGGGGGAATTGACGAAGATCGGCTACCCCGTGGCGTTCAAGGACGGCAAGAGCATTTTCGACGACAAGAAGATCGAAAGCCATTCCGCTCTGACGCCCACCACCGCCATCCCGGACAAAAACGCCCTCTCCGAGGAGGAGAAGAAGGTGTATCAGACCATTCTCCGCCGCTTCGTGGCGGTGTTCTGCGCCGAGGCGTGCGTGTGCCGGAAGAGCGAGATCGTGGTGGCGGCGGGAGATCGGGAGGAATTCGTGCTGAAGGGGACGGTGATCCTGGAAAAGGGCTGGACCCGCTTCGACGAGGCAGAGAAAAAGGACAAGATCCTGCCCGACTTAAAGGAGGGGGACGTGGTGGCGACCCGCTTTATCCCCCAGGAAAAGAAGACCTCGCCCCCCAAGCACCACACCATTGAGAGCCTGAACAACTACCTGAAAAACCCCTTCCGGGAGGACAAGGCGAGAGCCGAGGAGGAGGGGGACGATACGGCGGATTACCGCGCCATGTTCGAGGGGCTGGAGCTGGGGACGGAAGCCACCCGCACGGGCATCATCGACAACGCGCTGAAAAGCCGCTACATCGACCTGAAAAAAGACGTGTACACCCTTCTGCCGGGGGGGCGCTTCCTCATTGAGTCCCTGGAGCAGATGCAGATCTCCATGGACAAGTATAAGACCAGCGTGGTGGGGCGCGCCCTGAAGCGGGTCTTCCACGGGGAAAGCACCGTGGAGGAGAGCGTGGAGATCGCGAAAAAAGAGGTGCGGGAGGTCTTTTCCCCCAAAAAGACGGCGCCGGAGGACGACCGGGACACGGGCTTTTACGGCGAGGAGGTGGGCACGTGCCCCCTGTGCGGCAAGCCCGTCGTCCGGGGACGGATGGCTTACGGCTGTTCCGGCTACGACCGGGAGGAGAAGGACAAGGGCTGTCCCTTCCGCATCTGGATCACCCAGGCGGGCAGACCCGTGCCCATCCGCGCCGCCCGGGAACTGCTCAAAGAAGGCAAATGCGGCGTTCTGCGGGGCTTTGTTTCCCGGAAGACCGGGAAGCGCTTTGACGCGGCGCTGGCGCTGGAGGACGGGAAGACCGTGTTCGTGTTCCCCCCCAAAAGCGGCGCGCCCCGGAGCGGCGCTACCGACGCCCTGCCCTGGGACGAGGTGCCGCCGCAAATGCCGCAGTAACGCCCGTCACGATCATTTTTTTCATCAAAGGAGAAAGCTATGCTGGAAGTCAAAGGCATCACCAAACGCTACGGCAAGACCCTTGCCGTGGACAACGCCTCCTTCACCCTGGAGGACGGCACCATCACCGTTTTGCTCGGCCCCAACGGCGCCGGGAAAAGCACGCTGATGAAATGCATGATCGGGTTTTTGAAGAACGAGGGGGTCTGCCTGGTGGACGGGCATCCCTCCAAGACCGTGGAGGCGAAGCGGCTGCTGGGATACGTGCCGGAGCTGCCCGCCCTCTATCCCAACCTCACCGCCTGGGAACACATGGAGTTCCTGGCGCGGGCGTACCGGATGAAGGACTATCGCGCCTGGGGAGAGGAATTGTTCGACCGGTTTGAATTGACCGACAAAAAGAAAAAATTCGGGGACGAGCTGTCCAAGGGGATGCAGCAGAAGCTGAATCTGTGCCTGGGACTTTTGCCCATGCCCAAGGCCATTTTGTTCGACGAGCCCATGATCGGGCTGGATCCCCACGCCATCAAGGAATTGAAAAAGCTCTTTGAATACCTGCGGGAACAGGGCTGCATCGTATTGGTCTCCACCCACATGATCGACTCCGTGGATATGCTGTGGGACCGCACCCTCATTCTGCAAAAGGGCGTTTTGCGGGCGAACGTGACCCGCGCCCAGGTGGAGGAAAGCGGGCGCACGCTGGAGGATCTCTTCTTCGAGATCACCGAGGGAGAAGCCCCCGCCGGGGAGGCGTAAGACCATGCGGATGTACCTGTATTACGCCTGGCATTCCTTCCTGGGCGTTCTGCGCAAGCTCTTTCGCACCTGGGTCGCCATCCTCATCGGCGTGTGTCTGCTCTTCGGCGTGGTCGTCGGTCTGGCTGCCGGCGCGCTCTCCGACGCCGTCCCCGAAACGGCGGCGGAAGCGGCGGAGGAACCGATCGAGGCTGAGGCGGAGCTGCCCCACCTTTCACCGGAGGACTCCCTTGCCGTAACGGAGCTGGCGGCGGGCGCCGTTTGCCTGTTCGTTCTGGGCTTGAACGTGTTCACCGGGGAAAAGAGCGGCAGTCACATTTTCACCATGGCGGACGTGAACCTCCTCTTCCCCGCTCCCAGAAAGCCCCAGTCGGTGCTGCTTTTCAAGCTGGGGACCCGCCTTTTCACCTACCTGCTGGTGACCTTGTATCTGGGCTTTCAGATCCCCAATCTGGTCAATATGGGACTGCCCCTGCCTCTGGTGCTGTCCCTCTTCCCCGCGTGGTTTTTCCTGCTGGTGTTCGGGCAGCTGGTGGCGGTTTTGATCTACACCCTCACCGCCACCCACGAAAAGACCCGGCGCTTCGTGCGCCCCGCCGTCTACGCCGTTTTGGGCGTCACGGCGGCTGCCTTCCTCCTCTACACCCGCTCCACGGGGCAGGACTGGTGGACGGCGGCGCGGGGCTTTTTCAACGCGCCGGCGAGCCGCTTTATCCCCGTGTGGGGCTGGATCAAGGCGCTGCCCCTTCTCATCATGGAGCAAAAATGGCTCTGGGTCGCCCTGGACGGGGCGGGGCTCATCGCCGTCACCGTCCTTCTGGTTCGCTTCATCTGGAGCCTTGACGCGGACTTTTACGAGGACGCCTTAGGCTATGCGGAAGAGCTGGATCGCGCCACCCGGGAAGCGCAGGAGAGCGGCAAGGGCTTTGCCCGGCTCCGGAAGAAGGAGCGCAAGACCCGGGAACGAGACCTCGCCATCGGCGGGGCGGGGGCTTCCGTGTTTTTCCGCAAAGCCCTGTTCAACCGGTTCCGGCTCGCTTTCCTGCGCGTTTTCACCAAAACGGGGGTGACAAATCTTGCCGTCGCCGTGGTCTTCAGCGCCTTCGGCGCCTTTGCGGTGCAGTCCCATTCCGTTTACTTCCTGGCGCTGCCCCTGCTTGTGGCGGTGTTCATCCGCTCCTTCGGCAACCCCATCGTGGAGGACAGCAGCAAGCCCTTCTTCCTCCTGATCCCGGAAAAGACGGCGAAAAAGGTGTTCTGGTCTCACCTGGGCGGGACGGTGAACACCCTTTTGGATCTCGTCCCCGCGGTGATCGCGGGGTGGGCGATCCTCCGCTGTGATCTCCTGCAAGCCCTGCTCTGGCTGGCGGTGCTGGTGACGGTGGACTTTTACGCCGCCTCCTTCGGCGTCTTTACGGACTTTATCCTCCCGGACGCCATCCCCCAGCAGGTGAAGGCCGGCATTCAGGTGATGCTGATCTACTTTTCCGTGCTTCCCGCGGGGATCTGCCTGATCCTGGCGGCGGTGACGAACAAGCTCCTGTTCCTTCCCGTGGGCTGCTGCGTCAACCTTGCCATCGGCACGGCTCTCACCTGCGCCGCCGGCGCCATTCTCGACCGGGGCAAGAAATAAGGAACGCAAAAAAGAGAAGCCGATCTTCTTTAGATCGGCTTCTTTTCTGTTGCCCCGTCAGGCGGCGTTTTCGTAGGTCTCCCACGCCTCCCCCGTGGCGTAGTTGATGGAAACACGGGGCTGGACGTTGTAGCAGAACACACAAAAGCGCACCGCCGCGCCCCCGTCCTCCACGGAGAGCGCCTCCATGAGGACGCCCCGGGCGACCAGCTCCGTACCGGAAAACAGCGGCGTGACCCGGTAGAGAACGTGATAGCCTGTTTCCCGCACGTAGTCCGCCACCCGGTTTTCAAAGGGGAGCATCCCCTCCGTGTTCAAATAGCGGGTGCCGGTGATGAGGTTGTTGGGATTGGCGTTCTCCCCGGTGAGCTGAAAAGCCAGCAGGTGACAGCGGTTATACAGGGACTCCCCGTCCACAAAGGGAAAGCGGATGGTCTGCCAGCCGCTGGGACGGACGGCGGAGATGTTCTCCCGGGGGGCGGTGGGCATCAGATCCACGCCCACGCACGCCACGCAGGCGCCGCAGCGCCCCAAAAGATCCATCCTGCCGTAGGATTCGTAGGACTTCGCCGTTTGATCCGCCTCAGTGAAAAAGGGGACGTTGCCGTTCACCTCCGTAAAGGGAGAGCCGGCGTAGGGCGGCAGGGCGGACAAAAGATCGGCGCTTTCCGCCGGGGCAAGCTCGTCCCGGACGGGGAACGGGGGACGGACGATCACCCCGGTCACGATCAAAGCCAGCGCCAGGATCAGCCCCACCCATTCCTTCACGCCGAAGCGCGCCAGAAAGCGCTTGATCCAGACCCCCGGCAGGCACAAAAGGGCGGCGGCGGCGAACAGGGCGCTCACCCAGTGGGCGCCGGCAAAGCCAATGAGGGTCAGCGCCGTCACGAACAGCACCACCCGGGCAAGTCCGCAAAAGTCCTCCGAAAGACGGCGGCGCCGGATCTTTTTCCCCGCAGGCGTCAGCATGGACAGCCCCCCTTCCTCTCCGTGCCCGTAAAAAATCCGCCCGAAAGAGATCCTTTCGGGCGGACGGGGCGTTTTTTTATTTGCCGGTGACGATCTCGTAGGTGTCCTTGGCGATCATCAATTCCTCGTTGGTGGGGATGACCAGCATTTTCACCTTGGCGTCGGGGGTGGACAGATCCACTTCCAGCCCGTTGCGCTTTGCCTTGGCGTTCACTTCCTCGTCGATCTTCACGCCCAAAAACGCCAGCTTTTCCGCCACGCGGGTGCGGTACTGGGGGTTGTTCTCCCCGATGCCGCCGGTGAAGATGACCGCGTCCACGCCGCCCATGGCAGCCGCAAAGCCGCCGATGTACTTGGTGAGCTGATGGCAGAGCATGGACTCCACCAGCTGATAGCGCTCGTTGCCGTTCTTGGCGCCTTCCTCAATGTCCCGGTTGTCGCTGGTGACGCCGCCGGTGACGCCCAGGATGCCGGACTTCTTGTTCATCACGGTGTCCATTTCATCCGGGGTGAGCCCCTCCTTCTTCATGATCAGGGGGACGATGGCGGGATCAATGGAGCCGCAGCGGGTGCCCATGATGATGCCCTCCAGGGGGGTGACGCCCATGGTGGTGTCCAGGCACTTGCCGCCCTGCACCGCGGAGATGGAGGAGCCGTTGCCCAGGTGGCAGGTGACCAGCTTCAGATCCTTGGGATCCTTGCCCAGCATGGCGGCGGCACGCATGGAAACGTAGCGGTGAGAGGTGCCGTGGAAGCCGTAGCGGCGGATCTTGTACTTTTCATAATATTCGTAGGGCAGCGCGTAGAGATACGCGTACTTCGGCATGGTCTGATGGAAGCCGGTGTCAAACACCGCCACCTGGGGCACGCCGGGCATGATCTCTTCGCAGGCGCGGATGCCGGTGAGGTTGTGGGGGTTGTGGAGCGGCCCCAATTCACAGCATTCCTCGATGGCTTCGATGACCTTGTCGTCCACCAGCACGCTGCCGGAGAACTTTTCGCCGCCGTGGAGCACCCGGTGACCCACCGCGCCGATCTCGGACAGGGAGGAGATGACCCCCAGGACGGGATCCGTCAGGGTCTTCACCACCAGCTGGATGGCTTCCCCGTGGTTCGCCATCTGGATCTTGATCTTATAGTCCTCGCGGCCTTCCACCTGATGCTTGAAGTTGCCGCCGTCGATGCCGATGCGGTCGCAAAGTCCCTTCGCCAGGAGCTTTTCGTTCTCCATATCAATGAGCTGATACTTCACGGAGGAAGAGCCCGCGTTGATGACCAGAATTTTCATAACACTTTCCTTTCCTGTTTTGGTTTTTAGTCTTGTGAAAATTCTATCACACCTTGCCCTCTTTTGCAAGGGAGAAGACGGGTTTTTTCCCGAATTTTTGCTCCCGCTCCCATTCTAAGATCCGCATTTTCAGATCGATCCACTCCGGCGCCACGTGGAAAAGGGCTGCCGCCGTTTCCCGGTCGGCGCCGTCGGCGATGACGTTTTCCAGCTTTTCCGAGGAAACGAGCAGGTGGGCGGCGAACAAATTCGCCTGATACTCGGGCTTTAAGGTCATATCGTACAGAAAGAAGTCCTGCACCACGCTGCCCTCCGCCATGTCCCGGTGGAGAAAATCGTGCCCCAGCTCGTGCGCCAAAACCTGCCGCGCCTCCCGCCGGGACAAGGAGCCGTTGAGAAAAATGAAGCGGTGTCCCAGAATGACCTTATACATCCCCCGCAGCTTCTTGAAATCCGGACAGCTGGTGACGGGGATGCCCTCCCCGGCGGCGATGAGAAAGGGGTTGCGGGTGCCGTGCTTTTGCAAAACCTCGTCGCACACGGAAACGATCCGTTCCAGATCGGTCACAGCTTCTTCTCCCCTTCCCCGACTTTGCGATCCTCTTTTTTCGCCGCCCAGTACGCGGCGATGATGGCTTCCATGGCGGCGTCCCGATCCTCTTCCTCCAGCCTGCCCCCGGCAAAGAGGGCGGAGAGAGAATGCACCAGCTCCACCAGCTGCCGCTTCACATCCGGCGCGGCGGCGGTGACGATGGTCTCCTCCCCGGGGCTGATGAGGGACTGCGCCGTGGTGCCCAGCGCCGCCGCCAGCTTCACGGTGATCTCCATATTGGCGGGATAGCGCTTCCCCATCTCATAATTCTGGAGGGTGCGGGGGGTGATGCCCGCCTCCCGTGCCAGCGCCGCCTGGGACAAGCCCTTCCGGGCGCGCTCCCGTTTCAGTTTTTCCGCAAACGTCATACGCTTCTCCTTCTCATGATACGAAAATCCGTTCGTGCTTTTAGTATAACAACACGAACGGATTTTGTCAACAGGAAATTTTCGGAACTTACGAATAAAGTTTCGCCAAGCCCCCCTCGCCGGTCTCCCGGTAGCGCCGGGACAGATCCCGCCCGGTCTCGTACATGGTCTGCACCACCACGTCGAAGGAGATCTTCCGGGAGTCGGTGAGGAAGTTGGCGAGATTCACGGCGTTGATGGCGCGCATCGCCGCCACGGCGTTGCGCTCGATGCAGGGGATCTGCACCAGCCCGCGAATGGGGTCGCAGGTCAGCCCCAGGTGATGCTCCAGCGCCACCTCCGCGGCGTACTCGATCTGATCCAGGCTCATGTCGTACAGCTCCCCCAGCCCCGCCGCCGCCATGGCGCAGGCGCTGCCCACCTCCGCCTGGCAGCCGCATTCCGCGCCGCTGATGGAGGCGCGCGTTTTGATGAGGTTGCCCATCAGCCCCGCGGTGGCGAGGGCGCGCAGCACGTCCCGGTCGGAAAAGTCCCGCTTGTCCCGCACGTAGCGCAAAACGGCGGGCAGGATGCCGCAGGAGCCGCAGGTGGGGGCGGTGACGACGGTGCCGCCGGCGGCGTTCTGCTCGCTGAGGGCGAAGGCGTAGGCGCAGACCAGGCGGTTTTCCCTCGTTTCGGCGTTTTCGTCGATGTGCCGCTGGTTGAAGAGGATCTTGGCTTTCCGCTGTACCCCCAGGGAGCCGGGCAGAACGCCCTGGGCTTCCAGCCCCTCCTCCATGGTGGCGAGCATCTGCGCCCAGACCTTCTCCAGAAAGTCCCAGATCTCCTGCCCCTCAAAGGTCTCCACGTACTGCCACAGGCGCAATCGCCTCTCCCGGCAGAAGCGGGCGATCTCGGCAAAGCTGTTGTGGGGATAGATCCGGGGCGGCGTATAAACGGGGTGCCCCTTCACGGCGATGCTGCCGCCCCCCACGCTGTATACCTCCCAGAAGCCTACCCGCCGGGCGCCCTGATAGGCGAAGAGCTGCAGGGTGTTGGGGTGATACAGCTCCCGGGTGCGCACGTCGAAGACGATCTCGCAAGGGCGGGGCGCCATCTCCTTTTGGATGCACCAATCCGTGCGGTGCCCTTTGCCGGTCTTGGCAAGGGAGCCCATCAGGACGGCTTTGTACCGGGTGGCGTCCGGGAAGGCGGCGCGAAACAGCTCCGCCGCCTTGGCGGGGCCCATGGTGTGGGAGCTGGAGGGACCCACGCCGGTGCGGTACAGCTCCGTCAGGGATTCCATCCCCGGCTCCACCGCCCGCTTTTTCTCCGGCTCCTCATCCTTTTTCAAAAAGAAGTCCAGCGTGACGCCGAACACGGTGGCAATGGTCAAAAGGGTATCCGTGGCGGGGCGGGCGTCGCCCTTCTCCCACTTGGACACGGCGCGGTTGGAGACCCCCACCTTCCTGCCCAGCTCCTCCTGGCTCCATTTGTTCTTTTTCCGCAAAAAGCGGATCTTCTCTGAAAAATCCACGGCGATCCTCCTTGGTCGATCTGTCTTTATTCTACCATTATTAGATTTATTTTGCAAGGGCGGGGGGAAAAATATTCGCCGTTGCCAAACGCGCCGCTTTGTGATAGGATGGGGAAAAGGAGTGGGATATGGGCTATCAGGTATTTTTGAAGAAAAAAGAAGACGGCCGCGTCCGGGCGGGGCACGCCTGGGTGTACGCCAACGAAGTGCAGGAGATCCGGGGAGAAGGGAAAAACGGCGACCTGGCGGAGGTATTCGACTGCCACGGCGCCTTTTTGGGCAAGGGCTATATCAATCACCTGTCCAAAATTTTGGTGCGCCTGTTCCTCCGGGATCGGGAGGAGACGGACGATCAAGCCGCTTTCACCCGGCGGGTGCGGGCTGCCAACGACGCCCGGCTCGCCCTGGGGATGGGAGAGGCGTACCGGGTGGTGTTCGACCAGGCGGACGATCTGCCCGGGGTGGTGATCGACCGCTACGGCGACCTGGTGTCCCTGCAGATCCACTCCCTGGGGATGGACCGGAACCGGGACAAGATCGCCGCCGCCGTCCGGGAAGTTCTCTCCCCCCGGGGCATTTACGAGCGCAGCGACGCGCCGGTGCGCGCCAAGGAGGGCTTGCCCCCCGTTACCGGGCCCGTGGGCGCGCCCTTTGAGCCGGTGACCGTCTTCCGGGAAAACGGTCTGGCGTTTCAGGTGGATCTTGCCAACGGGCAGAAGACGGGCTATTTTCTCGATCAGCGGGAAAACCGCCTCGCCGTCCGCCGCTACTGCACCCGGGGCGCGGTGCTGGACTGCTTCTGCAACGCCGGGGGCTTCGCCATGAACGCGGCGCGGGCGGGGGCGCAGTCCGTGCTGGCACTGGACGCATCCCGGGAGGCGCTGGAGGATGTGAAGACCAACGCCGCCCTCAACGGCTTTGACAACGTGGAGACCGTCTGCGGGGACGCCTTTGAATGGCTCCGCGCCTTTCACCGGCAGGGGCGGCAGTTCCGCACGGTGATCTTGGATCCCCCCGCCTTCTGCAAAAGCGCCGACCAGGTGCGAAACGCCCTGCGGGGGTACCGGGACGTCAACCTTTTGGGGATGAAGCTCACGGAGCCGGGGGGCTTTCTGGTCTCTTCGTCCTGCAGCCGCTTCGTGACCCAGCCCCTGTTCCGGAAAATGCTCCGGGAAGCGGCGGCCTCTTCCGGGCGGCGGGTGCGCCTTCTGGAAACGAAAGCCCAGGCGCCGGATCATCCTGTCCTTCTGGCGGCGGACGAAAACGAATATCTGAAGTTTTACGTCCTGCAAGTCCTCTGATCTTGCCAAAACAAAAAACGACTGAGAGATCTCAGTCGTTTTTTTGCTTTTTCGCAGAGGCGGTCAGTCCGCCTTGTCCCCCTCCGGCTTTTCCCGGTGCGGGGCGCGTTTT
>CAMPCJ010000060.1 GCA_946645685.1 uncultured Clostridia bacterium
TTATTGTGTATGTTTCCGTAGCTCAGCTGGATAGAGCGACCGCCTCCTAAGCGGTAGGTCGGGTGTTCGAATCACCTCGGGAACGCCAATCGTTTTCGGGAACCGGCTTTTCGGTTCCCCCGGTTGTCGGAACGGCAAGTCAAACGCTACCTGCCGTTCTTTTTTAACCACTTGTTTTGGGAGGTACCATGAACGATTTGATTCAGTACAAGTGTCCCTGCTGCGGCGGGAAGATCGAGTTCAATTCACAGCTTCAAAACGTGAAGTGTTTGTATTGTGATACGGAATTTGACGTCTCCACTTTGAAAGGATACGACGATATTCTGAATACGGATCAGAAGGAGGAAGCCAAGTGGCAGTCTGTTCCCAACCGTGAATGGACCCCCGAGGAAGCGGACGGGATGACCGTGTATACCTGCCGTTCCTGCGGCGGTCAGATCCTGGTGGATTCCACCACCAGCGCCACATCTTGCCCGTTCTGCGGCAACACCGCCATTTTCCCGGATCGGCTTCAAAACGATCTGAAGCCGGACGTGGTCATTCCCTTCAAGATCGATAAGGAAGCGGCAAAAGCGGCTTTGGAGAATCACACGAAGGGCAAAAAACTTCTCCCGAGCATTTTCCGCAGTAAGAACCATATCGATGAAGTACGCGGCATCTACGTTCCGTTTTGGGTCTTCGATGTTGAAGCGAACGGAACGGTCGCTTATCGTGCCACCCGCATCCGGACTTGGTCTGACAGTCACTATCATTACACGGAGACCAGCCATTATTCCATTTTGCGAAGCGGCAGCTGCGCTTTTCAGAAAGTTCCCATTGACGGATCGGTCAAAATGGATGATAAATTGATGGAATCCATCGAGCCTTTTGATTTTTCTCAGGCGGTGGATTTTCAGACGGCTTATTTATCCGGCTTTCTTGCCGATCGCTATGACGTGGAATCCGCTGAAACGCAGAATCGCGCCGACGCCCGTGTAAAAGAAAGCACGGAGGAAGCTTTCCGCAGTACGGTCAACGGCTATGATACGGTTACCGTAGAGAATTCTCGGATCGGCTTTCATAACGGGAAGGCGCTTTACGCCCTTTACCCCGTTTGGATGCTCAACACCAGCTGGAACGGTCAGAATTTTGTGTTTGCCGTTAACGGACAGACCGGGAAGTGCGCCGGTGATTTGCCGTTGGACAAGAAAAAAGCGGCGCTCTGGTTTGCCGGATTGACCGTCGGCATCGCTGCGGCATCTTACGTGATCCTTTCCCTGATCGGATTGCTTTAAGGAGGCGCGAAAATGATGAAAAAGGTTCTTTCTCTGGTTTTTGTATGGTTGATCCTTGTCTCCTGCTTTGCCATCCCTTCTTTCGCCGCGGACCATTACCTCATGGATGACGCTGCTTTGCTTTCCCCGGATGAAAGAGCGGAGGTTGAAGAAAAGCTCCACTCAGTCAGTGCCGAGATCGGGATGGACGTTTTGATCTGCACCACCAACGATCTGGGTGGTAAATCCACCGAGGAGTACGCGGACGACGCAGTGGATTATGAGTACGGCTCTGTATCCGACGGGATCCTGCTTCTGTTCTGTCCTGACGCCGGCCTCTGGCACGTTTCCACCCTCGGTAAGGGGATCAAGACCTTTTCCGACTCCGCGATCGATTCGATTTTTGATTCGATCCGAAGCGGCTTGAAGCGCGGCGATTACGCCGCATCCTTCGAAAGATTTGCCGATGAAGTCAAGGCGGAGTATCAGGACAAGGCCGCATTGTTCCATGTAAATTTC
This sequence comes from uncultured Clostridia bacterium, assembly GCA_946645685.1. Taxonomy (GTDB): domain Bacteria; phylum Bacillota; class Clostridia; order Oscillospirales; family SIG627; genus RGIG5579. The sequence continues at coordinate 1,773 of CAMPCJ010000060.1, forward strand.
GTCAGCATCGGCGTGCCGCTGGTCGTTGCCTTGATCATCGCCTGGGTCATCGTCCATTCCATGAAAGGACAATTGAAGAGCGCGCGTTTCCATAACGCGGGGCAGTACCTGGTACCGGGAAGCTTGAATCTCACCCAGCAGACGGATCTGTATCTGTACAGCAACGTCACGCGCACCAGGATCGAGCGGGAGTCCTCCTCCGGCACCCACACCTCCTCTTCCGGCTCTTCTCACGGCGGACACGGCGGCAGCCTGTAAAGCGCCTGTTGATTCCCCTTGCATCAATCATTTGATCAACCTTTTCTTTGCAGTTGTTCTGTCAAAATTTGACGGATGAATAGGAATGACACGAATGGAACATCGATTTCTTGTCACACTGAACGGAAAAAAGAAGTACGGATACGGAATGCATCACGCCGGCTTCCCGCTGTTTGACTCACTTTGGGTCAAGAACGAGACGGAGTATGCTTTTTCGGATCTGTCCGTTCGCGTTGTGACGGAACCGAAGGTCCTATTACAGGGCGATCTGGTCATTGATTATTTGCCTGAGAAGGGATATAAGGCGTTTTCCTGCGATTTCATTCGTCTTGATCTGTCTTTGATCGCTTCCGTGCGTTCCGTTACGCCGGTGACCGTTTCCGTTGAGTTCCAGACGGCAGAAGGAAAACTGGTGGATATCCACGAGTTTTCTTTCCAGCTTTTGCCCTATGACTGCATTCCGGGTTGGGACGTAATGCCGGAATGCCTGGCTATGTTTGTGACGCCGGATCAAAAGGAAGTCAAACGGATCGCGGACAGCCTGAAGGAACTCACCCTTCCGGATTTTTGCCGGGAATCCTATGATTTTATCAAATTGAGAAAGATCACCTTTTCCCCGGACGAGCCGCCTTCCTCCAAGCCTGCGAAACTGCGTTTGGCGGAATCGATCTTTTCTGAAAACCGCGCAGGCGCCCTGGAGCTTTGTCTTCTTTACGCTTCCTTGGCGGAGTGCGCCGGTTTCGCCGCCGTTTTGTATTTGACCGGGAAAGGGAAGACGTACGTCCGGATCACGGACGGAAAAAAACGCCGCCCCGTGGTTTCTTATTGCTTTGCCGAAGAGATCGATCTTGTGGACGGCGTCATTTTGGACGGCAGTTATTTCGGATACGGCAGTGAATTGGATTTTGAAAGCGCCTTGCAGCAGTCCAAAAAATCCCTGTCTTTCTTTGATGGGAAAATATGCGTGATCGACATCGCTTGTGCCCGTCGAATGCACGTGCGCCCGCTGCCGAATCGGGTGGAAGAGCACGGATCTTTTGTCCTTTCCGACGATAGCGACGCGCAGGGAGAAGCTTTTTCCGATTATATGGAGCTTCTGAAGAAGTACGCCGGAAATGAACGCGTCCTGGCGCTTCTGACAGCCAACAAGATCCCCGTTAAGACGAAGAAAGAAAAGTTTTCGTTTAAAGAATCCCTGGACGTAAATCAAAACAAGATCCTTCAAAAGCTTCTGCGGGATGATTTTACCCTTGTTCGCGCGCAGCACGGCACCGGTATGACGACGCTCTTTGCAGAAGCCGCCGCCCTGTATATGAAGGCGGGTCGGCGTGTTTTATATCTCTGTGATCCCCGGGACGGAAGCGATTCTTTTGTTTCCGTTTCCGCGCGCTATTTTGATCCCGCTTTCACACTGGATCTCACGAAAGAAAACGTGCCTCCGGTCGACCTTTCGTTTAAAGGGCTTTTCTCGGATCACGACGGCGTGTTTGATAAGTCGTCCGAAGTGACCAAGGCTTTCCGGGACATCGATCATTACTACGAAACCGTGGAGGGCGGCAAACGTATCGTTACCACCTTCCTGCTTGCCGCGGAACGTTTCATCCAGCTTCGCTCCATCCAGGAGGGCATCGTCTTTTCCCCCGAGCAGATCGGGCAGTTGTCCGATGAAGTCGTCAAGATGTGGTTTTCCACGGTTTCCGAGTTAGATCAGACCTTGTCTGAGACCGGACCGGTGAACGAGCATCCGCTGCGGTTGATCCGTCAGCCTGTTTTTTCTTATGAATACAAATCCAAACTGATCGGGGCGCTGGAATCGGTCGTTTCGGATCTGGCGGATCTTTTGAATGCCCGGGAAAGTGTTCGAGCAGATATTTCTGATTTGCCCGGGCTCACTTCCCGCAGCCAAATGGAAAGCTTCGTGGAGTTGATCCGCCTTCTTTCCGGATCAACGCCTCTGGCGGTCTCGTTTTTTGACGACCCCGATCGGATCGACGATCAATTCCGCTTGATTGCCGAATTGATCCGTGCCAAAAAGGAAAATGACGCCATTGCCAACATTGTTTTTCTCAGCTTCGAGGACTCCATTCTGGAACTGGACGCGGCTGACCTTTTGGATCAGTGGAGCAACGGCGCCGGTGAAAAGGGCTTTCGGGCACTCTCCAAGCGCCACGGGATCGTTAAGAGCGTCAAGCGCTATTTGAAGCCGAATTTTGATGTGGAAAACGTTGAATTGATTTTGACCAAGCTCGCTTCTTTCCAAGCAAACGAGGCTTTCTTTGAGAAGGAGCGATCCGGTATGTTTGCCCGTCTCGGCATCGAGGGGGATGACGACGAGGCTTGGGATCGATTTTCTCGCGCGAACGATTTGTGCTACCAGGTCTACAACGTTTATCTTTCCGCATTCCGCAAGGAACAGATCGGCGCCGCGCTGAGTGAATTGAAATGCGCCCTGGAGCAAAACGACGCGCCGTATGCCGCGCTCAGGAATGCGTATCAGTCGTTCCGGAAGAATAAAGCTGCTCTGGAGGAGACCGTTTGCCAGAGTTTAGATGCTTTTTATTCGGAATTAAACGGAGAGGACGCGGACTATTGGGCGTCTCTTCGGGATAAGTTGTCTGTTCTTTTAACGCAGATGGACGGACTGCGCGCCTGGTGCGATTGGCTTTCCGTTTCCGGCAGGGCTTGTGAAATTGGACTGAAAAACGTTGTTTCTTCCATGGAGTCCGGCAGAGTGCCCGTCGAGCATTTGAAGAAAGCGTTCCTGCGCGCCTTCTTCAAGGGCGTTTGTGAATACAACTTTATGATCTCCCCGGAGATCGCTCCCGGTCAATTTGATTTTGATGAGAAGTATCGGATCATCAGCGACTCTTCCGATGCTTTGTATCAGGAGAAAAGGGCGGAACTCAACGCAATGCTTTCCGTCAATAAGCTTGACGCGCAGGGCGAACTTTCAGAGGCAAAAGACCCGGCGGAGATCCTCGTGACGGATAAGGATCGCTTTGCATCTCTTTACCCTTGCGTGATCTCTGATCTGTCCACGGCGGAGGACATGTTCGGCGATCTGGAGGAGTTTTTTGATCTGATCTTGATCGAAAATCGTCGATCTTTTCCTCTGCGGGATATGCTTTGGGTCTTTCAGACGGGGATAAACGTCGTGTTCGCCGGCGATTTTTCTTTGAAATTCAAAAATGACGATCACGTCTTTGACGTGTCCGCCCCTGCTTTCGATACGCTTTGGAACGCTACGGACGTACATTGCAGCGCATCCTGCGTTTACGGGCGCTCTCCCGCCATGACAACGCTGCTTGCCAACGCGCTTTCCGCTTTTCGTCACGACGCCCGGTGTTATGGCGTTCCGCAGCCCAAAGCGGAGAAGTGTTCCGAATGGGTGGAGGTCAACGGCTTTTACAATACGGAATACAACGGTGCCAATCTACAGGAGGCGCGCTATATCGTCGATCGTCTGATCCGATTCTGTATGGATCCAACCAAAAAGCGTCTTTCCGTCATTTGCGCAACGCCTCAACAGAAAGATTTGATCCTGCATCTGTTTTCACAAAAACTTCGCCATCAGAGCGATCTGGCGGAACTGCTTACCGGACCCGATAAACAGTTGATCATCACGTCTGTAAACGAAGATCTGCCGTTTTCCGATTCTGTTATCTTCTCTTGTACCTACGCGCCGGATCGGAGTGTTCCGGGGATCAAGCTGCCTGCCGATTATTTCAAATTCGCCTCACCGGACGCGAAGCGGACTGTGCTTGACGTTTTGTCTTCCGCGGCAAAGGATATCACCGTTGTAGCCAGTTTCGGAAAGAGTGATCTGGATCACGTCGAAACGCTATTTCCGGTAACGGATGCCTTTTCGGTAATGTATGAGCTTTGTTCCGTCGGTACCGTAAACAACGGCTATCATGTTGCCGGGGATGTGTTCCCCACGAATTCCATCCTGGCATTGGAAAGGATCCTTCGTGAAAAAGGGTATCAAACGGTTTTGAACGTTCAGAACGGACGCTTTTTCCTGGATCTTGCCGTATTGACGGAGAAGGGGTTTGTCCTCGGCGTTATCAGCGACCAGACTGTTTTGAACCAAAAGTCCGGCATCGGTGCCATTGAATATGCCAACCGAAAGCTTTTCCTGGAAAACGGATGGCGTATTTATCGACTGCATTCCAACGACGCGGTGGATTCCCTGGAGCGGGAAGCGGAACGGGTGATCGCTCTTCTGGAACAAAAGGAAATGGCGGATCCGGAATTGGTATGACGGATCGTTTTATGGCATATACTTCCAAAAAAAGGAGAGTTTGCCATGAATCGAGATCGAAAAGTCCTTTTTCCGCTGAAATCTTTCTTCCTTGCTGCGATCGTATCGCTCTTAAGCCTTGCAATACTGCTTCCGGCAGTTTCCCGGGCGCTCATGTTGATCGATCATTTTGAACGCTTCTACGAATGGATGTGTTTTCTGATCTGGGGCGCGGAGGCTGTTTTGCTGGGCAGTTTTGCAAGAAAGACAAAAGGGAATCCCTTCTTGTTTATCGGAGCTGTTATTCTCACGGTTATGTTCTTTATCATCCTTGTGGGATTGATCGTGGGAAAGGGGCAGATCTCTCTTTCGCGTTTAGGGCTTCACGCCGCCGTATATGCGCTGATCTCCCTTTTGTTGCAGCTTCTTCCGAAGAAAAAACAGAAAAGAAGTACCAATCCATATCAACGATAACGCATGGAGCTTATGAAAAAAACAAAGAAAAAAATGGATCGCTCGTTGCCCGGCACAGTCAAAGGGCAAAACAAAAAGCAAAGAACGTTTAAGACCATGCGGCGGCTTTTTGCGGCAGCCGGTATTCTTGTCCTTTGCTCTGGTATTTTCTGTGCGGTTTGCGGATGCCGGAAGAGCGATCCGAAATATTCTCTCCCGGAGCGGGAGATCAAGTATTTCCCGGCGGACTATGAAGAGAATATTTTTGAAAATACAGCTTATATGTCGTCGGATCGTCAATTGCTGTTTGGTTCTCAAAGCGGCGCTTCCTATGTGGAAAGGCGATTTGATCTTGATACGGAAAGAGAAGAGGCGGCGGAAGACGCGGGCTTCTTCATCGACTACTTTCAATGCTTGATCCACGGTGAATACGAAAAGATCCCGGATTTCTTCACGGACGGCTTCTTTGAGACGCCTCCCCATTTCACTATGCAAATGATCCACGAAATGTCCGTTAAGTGGCATTCGGAGGGGACGGAGACTGTAAACGGCGTGGAGACAAACGTGATCAACTATTCCGTTTCCTATGCCATCTATAAGAATAACGGGACCTGGAGAACGGGCGTCGGCAATGATGAGATCCGGCCCCAGATCTATCAGGTTATTCGGGATGACGCCGGCTCTTTGCGGATCTGGCGGATCATGGATGTGTTTGTGGATGAAACGTGAAGCCCATGAAGCCCTTTGATCAATTGAAAATAGAATCCTTTCCGGTGCTGTCTTCTACGCAGGAGTATCTCTCAGAGCAGATCAAATCCGGAAAAACCCCTTCGGATCTGGTGGTCGCATCAGAACAGACCGCGGGCAGGGGGCGCCGGGGCAGGACTTTTTATTCCCCTGCCGGAAAGGGCTTTTACGGAAGCTTTTGCTTTTTGCGGAGCGAGCTTCCCCAAGAGGCGCTGACCCCTCGCACGGCGCTTGCCGTTCGAGAGGCGATCCGGACATTGTGGAAGATCCCCTGCGACGTGAAGTGGGTCAACGATCTTTACCGGAAAGGAAAAAAAGTTTGCGGCATCCTGGTACAGGTCATAGGCGATTACGCAGTGATCGGTATCGGGATCAATTTGATCCGGTTTGATGATGTCCCTCCGGACATAGACGGGAAGATCGGTTGGCTTTTCGATCGTGATCCCGGCAAAACCGGGAAACTGTCGCAAGCGATCTATCAGGCGCTCCTAGCTTGGTTTTCCGCGGATCCGGGCTCGGTTTTACAGGATTACAGGAAGGCTTGTTTTCATATCGGCAGACCCGTGACGATCCTTTATGATCAAAAAGAACTTTGCGGAAAATGCATCGGCATAGACGACGCGTTTCGATTGGTCGCATCGTTTCCGGACGGGATCAGAAAGTTTGACTCCGGATTTGTTTCAGTCTCTGTAGATGAGAAAAAGGCAGGTTGTTAAACCTGCCTTTTTCGTGTCTGATATCAGTGAAAAAAAGACGTAATCGCGATCCCCAGACCGGAGATCACAAACATCAGCGCCAATACGATGGCAATGACCCGCATAAACAATTTGTTTTTCATAGCTGCCCCTTTTCTGTCATTTTCGTTATGATGCTTTCTCATCTATCAGCTTATTAAACATAGTGCTGTACTGTTTGTAAAGTTGAGCATAATTGCCTTCGGAAAGGACGACGCGCTCGATCACCGTTTGCGTTGAGGATTTATAATCCGGATAAATGCCGCCGAAAAATTCCGTAGGATCAAAATACGGCTCGTCGAGGATCTGGCGCATCATTTCACCGTCCTCCGCGGAGGGAAGGTAAAGGTTTACATATTTTGTAAGAGCCAGCTGGTAACTCAGCCCCTCGGAAGCGGCAAATAAAGCTTGTGTGATCTGCCCGGAAAAGTCGATATCGCCTATCCCCTTCGGAAAACAAGCGACCTGATAGGAAAGGGACTGGTAGGTCTTATGCGTCAGCTGATTGATATCGAAATCCGGAATCGGCAGGATGCCCCAATCTGCTTCGGAGTCGCCCAGTTCCGCGATCCGGTTCAAAGGAGCGAACAAGAAGAGGATCTGTCCGTCCCGGAAGGCTTCCATAGCGCCCGCGGTATTGTTGAAATAAGAGAGATTTTTATAAAGAAGAGAACGTGCTCGGGTGATAAACGGAGCCCGGTTCGGGTCGCTGTCGTAGGAAAGGGAGGGCTTTGTCCCGTAAGAATTGGTAACGTAGTTCAGATCGCTTGCCGCCCAAAAGGTCTGCAGCAGATCGCCCGCCGGCTCGGTAGAGGTAAAGCCGTAGATCTTGTTGCCCTTGATCCTTCCCAGTGAATAAGCCTCCTGGGCACAGATCAAAAAGTTCCCTTGATCCCACTGATGGTTTCGTACCAACTGATACATATCCGGAAAGCCGGACGCTGTCGCAAGGGTTTTATTGAAAAAGACGACAAATTCGGAATCGGCGTTATAGCAAAAATCTCCGCAAAGACCATAAACGGTATTCCCGAAAGTCATGGCATTTGTCGCGCTCTCGAAAACGCCTCTCGTTGAGGATGAAACGTACGGGATCGAGGCGACGTTCTGCAGGGAAGAAGCGGTGACCAGCTCCTGACAGGCTGAGACGGAAAGGACGGCAAGATCGCAATAATCCGAACCCGCCAAAGCTTCCAGACGGATGCGCTCCGTTACGGACGGTAGTCCGCTTTCTTCGGTCGTTACGATTTTAATATGGAACTTATCTTCAACCGCTCGATTGCGCTCGTAGATCTTCTTACCCACGTAATTGGTACCGTTCTGCGGCAGGATCAGCGAAGGGTCGTCCGTGGCGATCCGGAAAGAACGCCCTTGCTTGTCTGCACCCGGCAGATCGGCGATCAGCTCTTCGGCAGTGCTTCTTTCCCCCGCCTCTTGTTCCGTGGTTGGATCATGGGAAGGGGAGACGGTGTTTTGTGAAGAGCCGGAACATGCCGGAAGAGAGACGAGGAAAAGCGCGATCAGAAGAATGGCGATAGTACGTTTCATAGTTTATCCTCTCCCAGTTTCTTTTTGTATTCTATCAAAGAAAGCTTGTTTCGTCAAGAGAATGGACCGGGAAGACTTGCATTATTCGCTGTTTTTGTTATAATAAACGCGGAGGTCAGTATGAACCGGATCGAAATCGGAGCCGCCAAGCTCCATCAGGCCATCTGCGCCGCATTCCCCCGCAGCAATACATCCCGCTTTATATCCGCTGTTATTACGGCGGCAGGAAGCGGCGAACGTATGGGAGGCGTGTCCAAGCAATTTACGCTCTTGAACGGACAGCCTTGCATACTTTATTCCCTGCGCGCCTTTCAGAATTCGGAACAGATCCGGGAGATCGTTGTTGTGGCAAAAAAGGAAGAGGAGAAAATGATCCGCGATCTGGCAAAAGCGCACGGGATCACAAAGCTTTCCTGTGTTGCGGATGGCGGGAAGAGCCGCGCTGAGTCCGTCAGGAACGGTTTTCTCCGTATCGATCCGAAATCCGACCTCGTTGCCATCCATGACGGAGATCGCCCTTTGATCACTTCCGGCGACATCGATCTTGTTATTCGGGATGCGATCCGGTACGGTGCCGCTTCCGCCGCAAGAGTCGTTACGGATTCGGTCAAGCGGGGGGATGATAAGGGAATGATCGCACAGTCGGTTCCCCGCGACGGACTGTTCACCGTCCAGACCCCTCAGATTTTTCTGACGGATATGTATCGGGTCTCTCTGGCTCTGGCTGATAAAAGCGGCGTTTACTATACGGATGACAACGCGCTTTGTGAACAGGCGGGTTTCAAAGTAAAATTGACCGTTCTGACAAATGAAAATGATAAATTGACGTTCAATGAAGACGCGGCGCGGATCGAACGGGTATTGAGGGAGCGTAACGGATGAGCGAGATCAGGATCGGAAACGGGTATGACGTGCACGTGCTGACAGAGAAAAGAAAACTGATGCTGGGATGCGTGGAGATCCCTTTTGACAGAGGGCTTTTGGGGCACTCGGACGCCGACGTGCTTTGCCACGCCATCGCTGACGCTATGCTCGGCGCCGTAGGATTGGGGGATATCGGCAGGCATTTTCCCGAAACGGATCCCTCCTATCTGGGTGCCTCGGGGGAGAGGATCCTACGGGAAACGAAGGAAATCTGCCAAAGAAGCGGCTATTCCGTTTCCAACGTGGATTCCATTATTATTGCGCAAAAGCCAAAGCTCGCCGCTTTCATCCCGGAAATGGTGCACCGGATCGCAAGCGCGCTTGACGTGGACGTTTCCCACATCAACGTTAAAGCGACT
>CAMPCJ010000061.1 GCA_946645685.1 uncultured Clostridia bacterium
CCGTTTCGTGTGTTCACGGTGTTTTTCGTGTTGCTTTCTCTGGGTGCCGTCGGATGCGGCGTTTACAATTATGTGTATCCCGGCAGGAACGGCGTCGTTCAGGCCGTTGCGATCGCCCTGGCTTTGATCGCGCTCTATCTGTTTTGGCGGAAGTCGGATCAGATCGTCGCGGAAGTGGAATACAGAAGAATGTAAAGATCACGGAACTGAAAAGGAGAATACTGTTTTGTGCGGATTTGCGGGATTGTTTAAACCCGGCGGACTGCTTGCCGAGGATCAAACGGAACTGAAAAATATGAGCCAATCCATCCGCTTTCGCGGACCGGATGAAGACAGCTTGGTCGCGGAGGAAAAGATCGCCTTCGCGTTCCGCCGTCTTTCCATCATTGACCTTTCCGGCGGCAGCCAGCCCAAGGAAACCGATGATAAAAGCGTTTGCGGCGTGTTCAACGGCGAGATCTATAACTACCGGGAGTTGCGGGAAACGCTGGCGGACGAGACCTTTACCACCAATTCGGAGCTGGAGATCATGCTCAAACTGTACCGCATCCACGGAAACAGTTTTATCACCATGCTTCGGGGTATGTTCGCCATCGCCTTTTATGACCGGGAAGAGGAGAAGATCTTTCTCGGCAGGGATCCCTTCGGCATCAAGCCGCTGTATTATCGAGTGACAGACGACGGCATCACCTTCGCTTCGGAAGCCAAGGCGTTTTTGTTTGATCCCGGTTACGATACCTTTAAGACCCGGGATGAATTGGTGCAGCATTACTTTACCTATCAGTATATGCCCGCCAGGACGTTTTCCGGAGCGCTTTCCATCCTTCCCGCCGGGCACTTTCTCACCTATGACGCCAAAAGCAGGGAAGTGAAGGTGGAACGGTATTTTGACCCCATGTTCCACGCGGATCGGGAAATGGACTATGAAAGCAAAAAAGCCCTTCTCCGGGAAACGTTGACGGAAAGCGTCAAATACCATATGATCAGCGACGTGCCGGTGGGTACCTTCCTGTCCAGCGGCATCGACTCCGCCATTATCACCGCGATCTCCTCCAAACTCAATCCCGGCATCAAGGCGTTCACCGTCGCTTTCGGCGTGAAGGAGTATTCCGAGATCGACGACGCCTCCGCCATCACCCGGCATTTGGACGTGGAACATATCAAAGTCATCCGCGGTGTGGAGGATTTCAAAGACGCCTTTGAAAAAGTGGTGTGGGCGCTGGACTTTCCCGTGGCGGATCCCTCGACCGTCGCCATTTATCTTGTCTGCCGGGAAGCTGCTTCCCAGCTGAAGGTCGTCTTGTCCGGTGAAGGAGCGGATGAACTGTTCGGCGGGTATAAGATTTACGATGAATCTCGTTTTTCCTCCAAAATATTCGGCTTGCCCCGTCCCGTCAAAAGCGTTTTGGCGTTTCTGGCGCGTGTTCTTCCCGATTGGGTCAAGGGCAAAAACCTCCTGTACCGCGGCACGACGCCGCTGGAGGAGCGTTATATCGGCAACGCCAACATTTTTAAGGAAAAGGAGAAGAAGGCTTTTCTCAACACCTTCGATCCCACGCTTCGTTTCTATGAGCCTGAAAGAGAGATCTACGCCCGCGCCAAGGAAGCCGGTCTCTCTCCCATGCAGCAGATGCAGTACGTGGATATGCGTTCCTGGATCCGGGGGGATATTCTGGTCAAAGGCGACCGGCTATCCATGTACCACTCTCTGGAGGTACGCGTTCCGTTTCTGGATAAAGAGGTGTTTCGTGTGGCTGCCTCTCTTTGCGACGAGGAAAAGTTGGCGCACGGCACGACCAAATACATTCTCCGGGACGCCTTCCACGATCTGATCGACGAGGCGACATTCCTTCGTCCCAAATTGGGCTATCCCGTTCCCGTCCGTGCCTGGCTGCGGGGAGATGAGCTTTATCCCTGGGCGAGGGAGATCCTGGAGAATATGACCTGCACGGATTACATCAACCGTCAAGCCGCCTTAAAAATGCTGGAGGATCATAAAGAAGGACGCGCGGATAATTACCGCAAGCTCTGGACGATCCTTGTCTTCGCTACCTGGTATCGTCTTTATGTGACGGACGCCGACGAAACCCGCCGCCGGGTGCTCGAGGGCGAACTGTAAAGACTTGACAAGCCATTTTCTATGATGTAAAATGAGCGCGGCTTTGAGAGAAGCGGAGTAACTTACTTAGAAGGGAAGATTCGTATGATCGAAACAGTCAAAGAACTACTTGGAAAACAGCTCCACATCGATCCTGCGACGATCGATGATGACGCCGCTATTTTGGATGATCTCGGCGCCGACAGCCTGGAGGTCGTTGAAATGCTGATGACGATCGAAGACAAGTTTGGTATCATCGTGCCGGATGAAGACGTGCCGGAGCTTCGCACCGTGCGCAGCGTGGCGGAATATCTTCAGAAGAACGCCGAATGAGATAACGGGGAAATCATGAAAAGGGAAACCGTCACCGGGCGGTTTCCCTTTTAAATCATGAACAAATTGAAAACTTTTCTAACCAAAGAGATACAAATCAGAAAAATCTTGACAAAGTTTGCCTTGCGTGCTACAATAAATGGCCGCTTGTTTGAGGCTTTTTAAAAAAGCGTTCGCTTTGCCTTGTGACAGCGAGACAAAAGAAAGAGAGGTGCTTTTCGTGTTTGCGATCTTTGAGTTTGGCGGAAAGCAGTACAAGGTCTCCGAGGGAGACGTGGTGTTCCTGGAAAAGATGGAAGTCGAGGCCGGGGAGACCGTGAAGTTCGACAAGGTTTTGGCGGTGTCCGATAACGACGGATTCAAAGCCGGGGCCCCCACCGTAGACGGCGCGTTTGTGGAAGCTAACGTGGTGAAGAACGGTAAGTCCCCTAAGATCGTCGTATTCCGTTACAAAGCCAAGAAGAACGAAAAGAAGAAGCAGGGGCACAGACAGCCCTACACCAAGGTTCAGATCACCAAGATCAGCCTGTAATGATCCGGGCGGAATTTTCCGTTACCGAGCAGAGCATTCGCGCCTTTACCATAGAGGGACACGCCGGTCTTGCCGACAAGGGCAATGACGTATTGTGCGCCGCCGTCAGCGCCATGGCGCTTTTGACGGTCAACACCTTGAAAGAGGTCTTCGGCGCCCGCTTCGATCTGACGGATCGGGACGGTTTTCTCTCCTTCGTCTTAACGGGTTTTCCCGATGGGCAGGGGGAGGCGGTCAACGGCGTCCTTCGCGGGCTTTTGCTTCAGCTTACGGATCTTCGGGATCAGTATCCCGACCATCTTTCAGTCACTACCAAGCAGAAAGGAAGATAATCATGATCAGATTCAGTTTGCAGCTCTTTGCGCATAAAAAGGGCGTTGGTTCTACCAAGAACGGCAGAGACTCCGAATCCAAGCGCCTCGGCTTCAAAAAGGCTGACGGCCAGGCTTGTGTCGCCGGCAACATCCTCGTTCGTCAGAGAGGGACGCACATCCATCCCGGTCAGAATGTTGGCATCGGCTCCGACGATACCTTGTTTGCCAAAGCTTCCGGCACCGTGAAGGTTGAGCCGATGGCGGGCGGCAGAAAGAAAGTCAGCGTATACGCCGACTAAACTGGAATACGCGTGAAGGGGTATGCTCGGATTTCTCCGGCGTACCCCTTTTTCGTTGGAGGAAAGTATGGCATTATTTGTTGATAAAACAGATATTTTCATAAAAGCGGGCAAGGGCGGCAACGGCGCCGTTTCTTTCCGCCGTGAAAAATACGTTGCCAAAGGCGGCCCCGACGGCGGGGACGGCGGACACGGCGGAAACATCGTTTTCACCGTGGACGAAGGCGAGGATACGCTTGTCCGTTTTCGCTACGCTCGGAAATTTATCGCGGAAAACGGGGAAGACGGCAGGGGCAAACGCTTTCACGGTAAAAACGGTGAGGATCTGGTGATCCCCGTTCCGCCGGGAACCGTGATCCGCGATAAGCAGACGGGGCTGGTTATGTTTGATATGTCCCGGGACAAACGCTTTATCGCCGCCAAAGGCGGACGGGGCGGATGGGGAAATACCCATTTTGCCACGCCTACCAGACAGATCCCCCGCTTTGCCAACCCGGGGCTTCCCGGCGAGGAACGAGAGATCACGCTTGAGATCAAAATGCTTGCCGACGTGGGCTTGATCGGTCTCCCCAGCGTGGGAAAAAGCACCTTCATTTCCCGCGCCAGCGCCGCAAAGCCCAAGGTCGCCGCCTATCATTTCACCACGCTTTCACCCGTTTTGGGCGTGGTGCGTCTTCCCGGTGAGCGGCATTTTGTTATGGCGGATCTCCCCGGTTTGATCGAAGGCGCCGGAGAAGGCGCCGGGCTCGGTTTTGAGTTTTTGCGCCACGTTCAACGCTGCCGCCTGTTCATCCATGTCGTGGACGGCGCGGGCAGTGAAGGCAGAGATCCCGCAGAGGATATTCGCACCATCAATCGGGAGTTGGAGCGATACGATCCTGCGCTTCTGTCCCGCCCTCAGATCATCGCGCTGAATAAAGAAGATCTGGGATTTGATCCCGGCGTTGTGGAAGAGATCAGGAAAATGTGCGAAGAGAAAGGGTGGCAGTTGTTCACTCTCTCCGCGCAAAACAACGACGGCGTTCAGAGGGTGATCGACGCTGCCGCGTCCCTTTTGGAGACTCTGCCCGCCCTTGTGGAATTTGAGCCGGAATTTATTCCGGAAGAAAAGCACGAAGAGAAGGTTGCCGCTCAGCGCACCACCGTTACCCAAGAGGGCGATACCTGGTTTGTGGAAGGGGAGTGGCTGGCGCAGTTCATTCAGAAGATCAATTTTTCCGACCGGGACGACGTTCGCTTTTTCCAGCGCGTCATGCGGGAAGCCGGGGTGGAGGACGCTATGCGGAACGCCGGCGTTAAAGACGGAGATACCGTGAACATTTACGGCTTAGAATTCGACTATGTCTATTGAGAAGAAAACCTGCGCGTTCATGACGCTGGGCTGCCGGGTCAATCAGTATGAAACGCAGGCGATCCGGGAAAAACTTCTTTCCGCGGGCTTTACGGAAGTTCCCTTCGACAGCCCCAGCGACGTATACGTGGTCAATACCTGCGCGGTGACCGGGGAAAGCGCCCGGAAGAGCCGGCAGATGATCCGCCGCGCCTTAAGGCATAAAGAAGACGACCCCGGCGTGATCGTCTGCGCAGCGGGGTGTTATACCCAGGGGGAGCGGGATAAGCCGGATGAATTGCTTTCCGGGCTGGATCTTCTGTTCGGCAATACGGAAAAATCGCGCATCGCCGACGCCATTCTATCTCTGCTTGCAGATAGATATGCGCAGCGGAATCATCTGCGGGAGATCGGTGGGGAAAGAGTCTATGAAAAAATAGACGTTTCCGGCAGTGTGAACGCCCGCGCCTTTTTAAAGATCGAAGACGGGTGCAACTCGTTTTGTTCGTACTGCTTTGTGCCGCTGGTGAGGGGACGCGTCCGCTCCCGGCCTGCAGAGGATGTGATGGCGGAAGCCCGCCGCCTTTGCGAAAACGGGTATCGGGAGATCGTCCTGACAGGGATCGAAACGGGCGCCTACGGCGAAGACCTGGGCTATCCCGAAGCCCTCGCACAGCTTGCGCTGGATCTTGCGAAGACGCCGGGCGTTGCCCGCGTCCGATTCAGCTCACTGAAACCCACTGTTTTTACGGAGGCGTTTTGCGCCGCTCTTTCTCAGGAAAAAAGGATCATGCCGCATTTTCACCTGTCCCTCCAAAGCGGATCTGACGCCGTTTTATCCGCTATGCGGCGCCGGTACGGCAGGGAGGAGGAAGAGGCCGCGGTCGCCCGGATCCGGCGGTATTTTCCCGACGCGGGTCTGAGCGCGGATCTGATCGTGGGTTTTCCCGGGGAAACGGATGCGGATTTCAACGATTCCGTTTCTCTGGTCAGGAGCGCCGGCTTGCTTCATACGCACATTTTTCCCTATTCCCAGCGAAAAGGGACGACCGCCTCTCTCTTGCCCGGTCAGATCAAGCCCGAAGTCAAAAAAGAACGTGCGGCGTTTCTTCTGAATGAAGCAAAGCTTTCTTCTCTTCGCTTTGCGTCGGAAAGGGTGGGAAAGTCGTACACCGTTTTGTGCGAAAAAGTTGAAAAAGGGGAAGCGTTCGGATATACCGAGAATTTCATATATACCCGCACGCCTGTCGAGCGGGACGTTCCCACGGGCGAACTGTTCCCGGTTGAACTTACCGCCTCTTGCGATTTTTCCGTGGAGACGCTCATCGTGCGATCGATGGAAAAACATTCAACAAGTGAAAGCGCCCCTCGAAAGAACTGTTGACTTTTTCCGTAAAAAGTAGTAAAGTAAGAAAAGAATTCATACGCAGAAAGGGATATTTTTATGGCTACCGCAAAGAAGAAATTCAAAGCCGGTCCCGTGATCGGATACGGTGTTTTATGCGTCATTCTGTTGGCGTTTCTGGTCGCTACCTTTGTATTCTCCTGGCTGAACGGGTCTGATCTGATCAAGGATCACACGTTCCTGACCGTGGCGCAATCGTATTTTAAGAAGTCCCCCCGCAATATCACCCGGGAGGATCTCGACACCATCGCCTATATGCAGATCACGGACAGCTCTGTCGTACTCGGCGATCAGACGGCTCTTGATTCCGTTCTTGCCGATGAGACCAACTCCCAGGGGCTTACCACCGTTGGCTTGAGCGGTGACCTTTCTGATTTCGAGGGCGATCTGGCTCTTTTGACCGGCTTGAAATATTTCGCCTCCGGCGCTTCCCGGTATTCTTCGGATCTTGCGCCTTTGAGCGGCGCTTCCGGGCTGGAATACGTCGTTTTGGACGGCGCCAAGACCGAAGACCTTTCTCCCTTGGGCGGTCTTACCGGCGTTAAGTCCCTCTCCTTGAACGGTGTGACCGTGAACGACGCTTCTTTTCTGAAGGGTATGACGGGGCTGGAAACCTTGAAGATCGATCAGACGGGCATCAAGGATCTCTCCGTGATCGGCGCGAAGGGATTGAAAACTCTCTCCGCCGTCAGAAACGGCATTTCCGATATCTCCGCTCTCACCGACCTGGAGGCTTTGGAGGACGTGGATCTGTCCACGAACGGTGTGACGTCTCTTTCCGCTTTTGAAGGAAAGAGCGCTTTGAAGAAGTTGACTCTTACCGGAAATACGTCTCTGAGCGACCTTGCGCCTCTCGCCGGTCTGCTCTCTCTGGAAACGCTGACCCTGGATCAGACGGCGGTGTCCGATCTTACTCCCGTTTCCACGCTGAAAGCCCTGACTAAGCTTTCTTTGGACGACGCGCAGGTGGATGACGTTTCTCCTCTGTCCGGCGTTACCACCCTTACCGACCTGAACCTTTGTGGTAACTCCGTTACCGACGTGTCTCCCCTTGTGACTTTGGTCGATCTGGTCAATTTGAATTTGGAAGGCAACCCCGTAGAAGACTGGACGGTGCTGGACGTTTTGACCAAGTGCACCATCGTGGGAAAGAAAGAAGCCGCCGAGGCTGAAACGGAAGAGACGGAAGACGCGGATGCTTCCGGTGAAGAAACGGCTCAAGACGCCGAAACTGCAGATCAAACCTGATCAATAAAAAAGCAGGGAAGTACTCCCTGCTTTTTTTACGGAGGGACCCTATGGAAAAAGATCTTGCCCCGCTGATGCTCGCCTATCTGGGCGACGCGGTTTTGGAGGTCATGATCCGCCGGCGGTTGATCGCGGCGCTTTCCGGGACGGCTGCCTGCAATAAAGCCGCGCTTTCCTTTGTGACGGCGCCCAAACAGGCGGAAGCCGCCAAACGGATCCGGGACGAGCTGGCGCCGGAAGAGAAGGACGTTTTTTCTCGGGGACGTAACGCCAAGCCTCATTCCATTCCCCATGGCGCCCGCCCATATGAATATCGTTTGGCGACCGGGTTGGAAGCCCTTTTCGGATGGCTTTTTCTCGAGGATCAAACGGAGCGGATGGAAGAGCTTCTTGAAAAAGCTTTTCCGGAGCTGTCAGAACTTAAGAAGAAAAAGTAAATTGCGCAATTTTTTTTGGATTGAGTAGTTGATATTTTGTTTTCTGTATGATAAAATTACCAAATGGATATCATAACAGATCCAAATATTTGCGTTAGATAGAATAATTACAAGAAGGAGCGTTTCAAATGAGCAAGAGCAAGAAGTATTGTTACCTGTTTACCGAAGGCAACGCGAATATGCGTGAGCTTCTGGGCGGCAAGGGCGCGAACCTTGCGGAAATGACCAACATCGGTCTTCCCGTTCCCCAGGGCTTTACCATCACCACCGAAGCTTGCACGCAGTATTATGAAGACGGCCGCAAGATCAACGATTCCATCATGGCTGAGATCATGAAGTACGTTGAAAAGATGGAAAAGATCAACGGCAAGAAGTTCGGCGACAAGAAGAATCCGCTGCTTGTTTCCGTTCGTTCCGGCGCCCGTGCTTCCATGCCCGGTATGATGGATACCATCCTGAACCTTGGCTTGAATGACGACGTTGTCGCCGCGATGATCGCCGGTAATCCCGATCCCAAGTTCGAGCGTTTCGTTTATGACTGCTACAGAAGATTCATTCAGATGTTCTCCGACGTGGTTATGGAGGTCGGTAAGAAGTATTTTGAGGCGCTCATCGATAAGATGAAAGAGAAGAAGGGCGTCAAGAACGACATCGATCTGGATGCGCAGGATCTGAAAAAGCTGGCTGCCCAATTCAAAGCGGAATATAAGAAGCAGCTGGGTGAAGAGTTCCCCTCCGATCCCAAGGTCCAGCTTTACGAAGCGATCCGCGCGGTGTTCCGTTCCTGGGACAACCCCCGCGCCAACGTGTATCGCCGCGACAATGATATCCCCTATTCCTGGGGCACCGCCGTCAACGTTATGCCGATGGTCTTCGGTAACCTGAACGACCAGTCCGGTACCGGCGTTGCTTTCACCCGTGATCCCGCCACCGGCGCCAAGAAGCTGATGGGCGAATTCTTGGTGAACGCCCAGGGCGAAGACGTGGTTGCCGGCGTCCGTACGCCTATGCCCATCGCTCAGATGGCGAAGCAGTTCCCCGAAGCATACGCCGACTTTATCAAGGTCTGCGACACGCTGGAGAATCATTACCACGATATGCAGGATATGGAGTTCACCGTTGAAAACAAGAAACTCTATATGCTCCAGTGCCGTAACGGCAAGCGCACCGCTCAGGCGGCTCTCAAAATCGCCTGCGACCTGGTGGATGAAGGTATGAAGACCGAGCAGGAAGCCGTTCTGATGATCGATCCCAGAAACCTGGATACGCTGCTTCACCCGCAGTTTGACGCGAAGGCTCTCAAGGCTGCCAAGCCGATCGGCAAGGGCCTGGGTGCTTCTCCCGGAGCCGCCTGCGGTCAGATCGTCTTTACCGCGGACGACGCCGAAGCCTGGAAGGCTGAAGGCAAGAAGGTCATCCTCGTTCGTCTGGAGACTTCTCCCGAAGACATCACCGGTATGAAAGCCGCTCAGGGCATCCTTACCGTTCGCGGCGGTATGACTTCTCACGCCGCTGTCGTTGCCCGTGGTATGGGCTCCTGCTGCGTTTCCGGCTGCGGTGCCATCGTTATGGATGAAGCCAATAAGAAGTTCACCCTCGCGGGTAAGACCTTCAAGGAAGGCGACTTCATTTCCATCGACGGTACCACCGGTAACATCTATGAGGGCAAGATCCCCACGGTGGACGCCAAGATCGCCGGTACCTTCGGCCGTATTATGGGCTGGGCTGATAAGTATCGTAAGCTTCAGGTCAGAACCAATGCCGATACGCCCCGCGACGCCAAGAAGGCGCGGGAGCTGGGCGCGGAAGGCATCGGTCTGTGCCGTACCGAACATATGTTCTTCGAGCCCGAACGTATCGCCGCGTTCCGTGAAATGATCTGCGCCGATACCAAGGAAGAGCGGGAAGCTGCTCTTGCCAAGATCATGCCTTATCAGCAGGGTGACTTTGAAAAGCTCTTTGAAGCCATGCAGGGCGCACCCGTTACCATCCGCTTCCTGGATCCCCCTCTGCACGAATTCGTTCCCAAGACTAAGGACGAGATCAAGCTTCTCGCCGAAGCGCAGGGTAAGTCTGTCAGAGCCATCAACGGCATCATCCAGGGTCTTCACGAGACTAACCCCATGATGGGTCACCGCGGATGCCGCTTGACCGTCACTTATCCCGAGATCGCCGTGATGCAGACCAAGGCTGTTATCCGCGCCGCCATCAAGGTGCAGAAGAAGCACAAGGATTGGAAGGTCGTTCCCGAAATTATGATCCCGTTGGTGGGTGAAGCGAAAGAGTACAAGTTCGTGGATAAGATCGTCCGTGAAACTGCCGACGCTGAGATCGCGAAAGCCAAATCCGATCTGAAGTATGAAGTGGGTACTATGATGGAGATCCCCCGTGCCTGCCTGACCGCAGATGAGATCGCCAAGGACGCTCAGTTCTTCTGCTTTGGTACCAACGATCTTACCCAGATGACCTACGGCTTCTCCCGCGACGACGCCGGCAAGTTCTTGCCCGCCTACTACGACACCAAGATCTTCGAGAACGATCCCTTTGCCAAACTCGACCAGACCGGTGTCGGTAAGTTGATGAAGATGGCTGTCGCCGAAGGCAAGGCTGTCCGCAAGGATATGCACTTCGGTATCTGCGGCGAACACGGCGGCGATCCCACTTCCGTGGAATTCTGCCACAAGATCGGGCTCAGCTACGTTTCTTGCTCTCCCTTCCGTGTCCCGATCGCCCGCCTCGCCGCCGCCCAGGCAGCTATTAAGGAAAATCAGTAATTATCGCAATATCGGAACGGATCCTGCTTTTGCAGGATCCGTTCTTGTGTACAAAGGGCTTGCATATCAGCGCGGGCTATGGTATACTTGCGGTTGAAAGGGACGGGAAGCGTTTTGTTTTCTTCCCCGGAGTTATGATGGAGCATGCTCGGGTACCGTCGGCGCTCAGCCGGTCGGTGTCGGGCTTTTTTTGGAGAAGA
>CAMPCJ010000062.1 GCA_946645685.1 uncultured Clostridia bacterium
CGCAATAGATTTGATGGTCACATTTCCGGTTTGTCCCGCCATACCGCGCCTCCTGCTTCAAGATACCCCCAGTATACCGAAAAACGCCCGCCCTGTCAATTTTCCGCAAGGAAAAGCCGTCCGGCCTTTTGTTCCCAAAAGGCGGGGTTTGTGCTTACAGATTATTTAAAACTATGCTGTTTCACAATCAAAAAAATGTCTATGGGTCGTTTTGCAGTTGTTGCACGTAAGCGATATCCATATCCAAGTAAAAGCATTATCGATTTCGGCTATTTCAAGTTCCTTTAGTTCTTGAATGTCCGGATATTCAAATTTGATGCCAACAGAAAAACCGCTGTTTTTGCATTTCGCACAATCTATAGAGCGGGTTGGTACATGGGTATGCTGATTCTTTCCGCATTGCTCATAGCCATCATGATCGCTGTCAAATACGGAAATAACATTACCGCATTTTTTTGCAGCGAGCTTCTATGACCGTTCTATCATGATCCGGGTGTAGACGCATTTTTGAAAACACGCCTTGTCTTATATTTCCAAAAACAAACACATCAAAATCATGATCATTGCAGCACGTAAGGATTCCTTGTATGAGGGTGTTGCCGCCATCCTTTGTTTGGCGCGTCTTTTCAAAATATGGTTGTATTCTTTTAGGAATCAATTCCATTTCCTTATTCCCCAAACCAAATCCGCAGCACTTTTCCGTCCTTTTTTTGCAGCGCTATATTACAGTCTCCTCCGGGCGCGATTTGACCCGAAGCCTTCCAAAAAGAAACTACCCAGACTTCATCCTGATCATCATAAAAAACGGATTGCGGCACATATTCCTGCGCCTCTTTGCTTTTTTCCATTCCATCAAAAATGGCTTTTGCCATTTTTAGCGCAGTTTCTCTGTCCGGTATGACTGCCTTTCCACTGTAAGTCCCGGTCGATTCGCTCCAATTCTTATCATAATAAACTCCCGTCTCATATTGAATCGTATCATGTACCGCTTGACTATTCCCACACGTTGAGCAGGATATTATACTTAAAGCAATTACAAGCACTGCAATGATTCGTTTCATATCGCTCTTCCTTTCTACGGTGTAGGCCATGTTATACCGCCGCAGTTAAAAATACATTCATCAGCAATATGAGCGTCCCACGACGCTTGGAATGCCTTTCATAGAACCACTTTATTCCATAAAGCCAAGTTCTTTCATAGCGGAGAAAAATACCTCTGCTTCTCCGTTTGGATTCGCTTTTTTGCACGCTTCAAGCATATACCACGGGTATTCCAGATTATGGATGATAATGGGAAGAGGCTTTCCGAATTTTGCTTTGATAAATCCCTCTTTTTGCAGTTCCTCCGCTACAGTTGCTACCTCCGAAACCAACTCGTAACATCCCACCGGACCTTTGCCGATATAACGCATTTCAGAATCGTAGCAAGCGTCATAGTCTTCATATCCGATCTTGTCAAGCCCTTTCTCTGCGTACCAGTCAAAGAGAAGACGCATTCCTTCGTCTTTTTCGTCCGCTTGAATAACAGGAACTTCATTTTGCCGCCAGAAAGCGTAATTCCAACGTTCTTCCGCCAGTAAGCCGGCGCCTTGGCAATCTTTTTCCGCGTTGTAACCTACGAAGAATTCCGTCACATTTGTATAGCCGCGGTACTCGTTAACCTCGTTCGGTAAAACAAGAAACGAAACGGCGTAAATATTATCTTCTTTCCACTTGGAAATGCAATCGCATATCTTGTTTTTCAAAAAGCCCTTAAGGTCGACCATGTGATATCCTCCTGTTATTATCAATACTCGCTCGTTAGCACTGATGGTAGTACATAAGGCTATAAACCCGCATCACCTTGAAAAGAAAATGGTATTATTCCCATCTGAGACCAATTTTTGAGTTAAAAAGAAGCTCTAACTTTAGGGAGGCTAATGCTATCTCAACGCCCCCTCTGTCACCTGCCACTTGTTGCAATCTTTTTGTGACGTAAATGTGGTAAGCATTTGTGTGGAGCCTGGCATGATACCTTTGAGGTAACACGACAAGGTTTATTGGGTCGGTAACAGGGTTTATCCCAACATCTATAAGTATTTGTCTAGATTGCGTCGCACGGAAATCTGCCTTTGCTACAATATGGTGAACTGGGTCCCTTGCTGTATGCTTTGATATCGCGCTTGAAATGGATTGGGCGGTGGCTGAATTGGCTTGTACGGCATAAATATCTGTAGTTGACCCTAATTGAGTATTTGTCGATTGTAAGCCCCTGTATAAAGCCTGTGTTGCTTGAGAAAGACCCCACCCGATCGCGCCTGCTGTTATGGCTCCTGCTGCAATGAGACCGGCAACGTCTCCAATGGGGGCTGGTCCATCAATAGCAGCCGCTGCCCCGCATCCGGCATACGCAGGCGCTAAGTTTCCCATTGCTTGACCTGCTTCGGAAACTGCGGTTGTGACGAATTCCCAAAATACCGCCCAAGACAGTCCCTCAGGATCAGCCCGATTCACCGGATTATTCCCGCAGTAGACGAACAAATTGACGGAGAGGGTCGTTCTGTTGTCCAGAAGGGAATCCGCGTTCAGCCAGCGACCCACGGCGGGGTCATAGTAGCGGGATTGGCAGTAATACAGCCCCGTCTCGCTGTCGTAGTAATAGCCGCGATAGCGGATGGGATTTAAGGCGGCGTAGGAGCCGGTGACGGAAAGGATCTTGCCCCAGGGATCGTAGCGGTAAGAGCCTACCGAGTCCCTGTATTTATCCAGAAGGGCGATCACGTCCCCCTGCGCGTTTTTTTCATAATACAGGGGCGTCCCGTTGATCTCGCAGCCGACGATCTCCCCGCCCACGCCGTACAGGAAGAAGATCTCGTTACTCCCGTTCACTTCCCCCGCCAGCACGTCGCCCCGGTAGTAATACCGGACGTCTCCCTTGGTCAGACGCTTCCCGGCGGCGAATGAACGGCTTTACCTCTTACCTGCGGCGTCAATCTCCGTAAAAATTCTTGCAGGCAAGATAGCGCTTTGCCATCTCCTTCGGGGCTTCTTCATACCAGTTCGGGTGCCTGGCTTTGTTCGGCCACTCGTATTCCAAGTTATCTCCGGGCAGGTTGTTCATCACCGCCTCATAATCCCGCAGATTTTGCTCCTTGCAATTCTGCAGATACATGTCTATTTGCTCCGGTTCCTCCAATATCCAGCGCTTTAGTATGACCATCGCCTCAGATTCGGCTCTTGAACTTAAAAGAAGGTGGGTGTACGCGTCGATCAATGCTTCCGCTTCTGCAATGCTTTTTTCAGAACGGCAACGTTTTTTTCGATCAGAAAACTCTTGAGCAGCAGCCAGCGCTCGCTCCGCATCTTCACCGCAGGATTTGATCCTATGCTCAATATACCGCAGCGCCTCATCATATTGCTTTGTCAGAAGCATGATATTGATTTCCCCCGAAAATTTGTAAGCCCAGTCTTTTCCCACCATGGCGATTACTTCGTAAAACTCTCCCATGTGTGCTTTAATAACGTCCAAAGGTGTTTTCCAGCGCTCAAAGCGGGGAAGTATTTCTTTTTGCATCATGGCAAGCTGTTCATCTGCAGAGTGAAGGAAATCGAGGTGGCGGTTACGGTTGCCATTCCACAGATCCGTCGCTATGGCAAGGCTTTCTTCATCGGAAGGCTGGGTTGTTTCCGGCCGGACTACGTCATACTCCGAGATGAACTTATATTCAGAACAGTCAACCCCACCGTATAAGCCGATCCTGGGTCTCGTTTGAAAATTATTCTGAAGCAGTGTTCGTGGATGATCGTGGAGTGACTTGATTGGACAAATCAAGCTAAGGGCAAAATGCCTCGGATCATAAATCCAACCAATGCCTTGAATAAGGTCCTCTCCCCACAGACGAAGAAAGCACCTCGTCCCTTTGGCGCGCTTAAAACCATGGGGCGTGAGTATCTCAGCCAGTTTTTTATCTAACTCTCTGCTTTGTGCCGACATTGTTTCTTCTCCTATCGGTACTGACAATTCATACGTCCGCCACCATGCATCAAGAAAGCAAAAGCAGCCCCAACGGCAATGCAACTAATAGCTGGGGCTTTCATTGAAGGTGCCTTATTGTTAGAAAAGTACATCGGGAAATAAGACTCTAAACCATTTCTAATCAAGGATCTTCGAGTTCTGAGTTCTCTGGCAGGATCAGGGTCACCATGGTCATAAATAAAAATGTAGCGTAAAACTCCATCACCTGTGTCACAATACTCTACCCAACCAGGCAAGCCATTGTCATCCTTCCAACGAAAATGTCCCGAGGGGAGTCTTGTTTTTGGAGCATGAAGTGTCACGATATTATGGTGTTTCAATGGTGCGCTCATATATCTATTAAGCTGGGAAATGGCTTTTGATCTAGGAACGCCGACGTATTTTAATTCCCACACTTCTTCTGTTACTAAACTATACAAATCACAGAACCCACGCTGGCCTCTAACTGGAATATAGTTATCTCCAACTCTAAGTTCTAGATGTTTATTTCTTACATCCAAACTGATACGACAAAGAACTTCCTGATGAGTTTCTCTAAAAAAATTAATAGAATGATAGGCATTCCCTTCTGAATCGACGCAATTCACCGGATTATTCCCACAGTAGACGAACAAATTGACGGAGAGGGTCGTTCTGTTGTCCAGAAGGGAATCCGCGTTCAGCCAGCGACCCACGGCGGGGTCATAGTAGCGGGATTGGCAGTAATACAGCCCCGTCTCGCTGTCGTAGTAATAGCCGCGATAGCGGATGGGATTTAAGGCGGCGTAGGAGCCGGTGACGGAAAGGATCTTGCCCCAGGGATCGTAGCGGTAAGAGCCTACCGAGTCCCTGTATTTATCCAGAAGGGCGATCACGTCCCCCTGCGCGTTTTTTTCATAATACAGGGGCGTCCCGTTGATCTCGCAGCCGACGATCTCCCCGCCCACGCCGTACAGGAAGAAGATCTCGTTACTCCCGTTCACTTCCCCCGCCAGCACGTCGCCCCGGTAGTAATACCGGACGTCTCCTTTGGTCAGGCGCTTCCCGGAAGCGTCGTAGGTGAAGGTGACGTCGTCAAAGGAGGCGAGCGTCCTGCCGTTTTCCCAGGTCAGGCTCTTGCCCAAATACGAGGTGGGATTGCCGATGGCGTCGTAGCTGATGGTTTGATTGCCCACCCCCGTCAAAAGATCCGTCCAACCGGTGGAAGCGTAGCTGTAGACGGTGGTCGTTTCCGTGGGATTGGGGTTTTGACTGTCTACAACGCCGCGCGTTTTCGACAGGATATTCCCGTCGGCGTCATAGCTGTACGTCTCATACTCATATTCGCTCGTGTCCGGCGTGAAGCTGACGTCGTCGTCATAGCTCAGGACCACGGGGTAGAAGTCCGCCCGGGTCAGCTGCCCCTTGACGTCATAGCTGTAACAAACAGCGGAAATCGAGCCGTCCTCCCGGCTTTCCCAAATCTCCCGGGTGATATTGCCCATGGCGTCGTAGCTGTAGATGATTCTCTCGGTGGCGGTGCGGATGCGCTTGATCAGACTGCCGGTTGCGTCCCCATCTCCCCCGTAGATGTACATGTTGTAGAAAGCGCCGCCGATGAAGCTTCTGCGCACTCTTCCCAGGGAGTCGTAACCTAAATCGTGAATGTTTGTATCGTTGCGGGTAACGGAATACACCCTGTCCGGGGACTGACCGGCGTCCCGGTCACCGAAGGTATAGAGCAGGCTTTCCTCGTACCATTGAACGGTATTGTTTCCGTCCGTGTATTGTATCCGGCTGTCTATCCCGGTCAAATGGTCGCTTTGGTCGTCGTAGGTGAACCGGATGGAGGAGAGCAGCTGATTGGGTTGTTTTTCTTCCGGGATCAGCGTGTTCCACTCCCGGATCTCCCGCACTCTGCCGATGAGATCGTACACGTATTCCGTTTTCACGCCGGAAAGGTAGTCGTTGAACAGAGAAAGCGCACCCCGGTCATTGTAAGCGCAGGTACACGCCACACTGTTATTGTACCGTACTTCCAAAACGCGGTCAAGAGAATCGTAAAGCGTGGTAACGGAGGCGTTGTTTCCGTAGCAGGTCACGGTGGGACGGCTGTACGCGTCGTAAGTCGTTTCCGCCAACTCCGTTCCCCCCACGAGGGTTTTGGTGCGTCTTCCGTAGCTGTCGTACTGGAAGGAGCAGGCGAGCCCCGACCCGGTCTCCACCGCGGTCAGACGGTGGGCGCCGTCATAGCTGTAGGAAAGGGAGGATCCCCCGTGGGACGTCCCTGTCAATAGGTTGTTGCTTGCGTTGTAAGAGGCTGTTTCGGTGCTGCCGTTGGGAAACGTTTTGCCGGTCAGCCGTCCCGTCCCGTCGTAGGAAAAAGCCGTTGTGTTCCCCCGTTCATCGGTGACGCCGGTGAGCCAATTGCCGTCCGCGGAGTACGACGCCGAGGAAGAAATGTGGACGCCGGTGCTTGTGCTGACGTCGAAGAACAGCCAGCGCATTCCCTCCGGCAAATTGTCGGGGCTGCAAAGGGCTTGCTTTACCTCCTGCTGTTCCACGATGGTGTTGCCCGTATCCAGCTGTCCGTCCAGGCACTTCTCATAAGAAGAGCTGGCGGTAAAAATCCCGAAGCTCCCTTCCTGCTTTTTCAGGATCCGGAAGCTTTGCCCGCCCGCTTCCAAAGAAAGGGTGGCGCCCTGGGCGCCGGAGTTGCCGTTCACCGCCGCGTACAGGCTTCCGTTTTTCAGGGTAAAGGTGTCACTCGACCCTGTGATCGTCCACTTCTGGCTGTCGGAGCCGGGGTCAAAGCGGTCTGTAACGATGGTGCTTCCCGTTCTTGCCGTCAGCGCCTGCCCGGAGTACGCGTTGATGACGTAATAGGTCTTGCCGGACTGCACGCTTGCGGCGAGCGTAAGAGGATCCACCCGGCTTTCCGTAAGATTGCCGTGGGCGTCGTAGGTGAAACGATACTGCTGCCCGTCGGTGGAAAGGGCGTTTTGCAGTTTGTTTTCGCTGTCGTAGGTATAGAAATAGCGGCTGCCGGTGGGAGAAAGAAGCTTGGTCATTTGATTCCCGTAATAGGCAAAGGACGCCTGCTTTTGCGCCTGCTCCCGCGCGCCTGTTACGTTCCCGTCGGAATCATAAACAAAGCTCTGACCGAATTCCTCCTTTGTGCAGGAAACCCCCGTAAACCGGACGTCGTTTGCGTTGTACGTATAATCCAGTATGACGTTCACCCAGGTATAAGCGGCGGGGGCGATGGCGTTCAAGGATAAGAATTGCCAGCTGTCCACGTCCGGATTGAAGGAACGCTCTTGTTCGCCCAACAGGGTGCCGCGGTCGTAAAACTGCAGTTTCAGAGCAAAGCACGGCTGATACGTATCCCCGTCCCGCGTGCCGTCGTCCGTCGGCGCAGACGCGGCTTTTGCCCAAGCGCTCAACACAAAGGAATCGCCCTTTGCGCCGTAAACGACCGCCCCCTGGCGGATCGATCCGTTATCCGCGGCGGTGGAGGCGGTGAGCCGCCCCGCCGAAAGAAGACCGGGCAGTTCGTCTGAGGAAAGCGAGACGGCGGAAAAGGTCCCCGCGGTGTTCCACCAGCCCGAGGTGCCTTGAGAAAAAGTGCCGTTGTCCAGCAGGTTGAACGCCGTCTCTCCGGTCTGCGGCTCCAGCTGTATATTATCAAACCATACGACGCCGCCCTCATCCGCGTCCGAGTCAAATCCCGCCACAGCCTTCAAATAGCAGTTTTGTCCAAGTCGAACCGTGACGGAAAACCGCTCCCATCCGTCCGTTGCGGAAAAGACGGTGTCATAGTGAGCCAGGATCCCGACGCCCGTTTGCCACACTTCCAGCGCGATTTTGGCGCCGTCTCCCGGGAGCGTTTCGCCGAAGGTATTGGCAAAAGCGGAAAGGGTATACGTTCCCGGGGAAACGTGGATCTCCTGCAAAGCGTAGGTTCTTCCCGTGGAAGGGACGTTTTTGGTGATCTTTACGGAATCGGAGCTGTCCACCCCCTTCGTGGTATCCTGAACGATACTCCCGTTGGAGGGATCCTCGATATAAGCCATGAAGTTTCCGTTTGCCGAATTGGAAAGGGCGCCAAAGAAACTTCCGTTGATCAAGTAATTCTTTGTGCTGTTCATTGTCCGCGAGGCGGACACAAGCTTGTTTTTGGCGCCGTTTGACCCGGTGCCGAACGTGAAAAACTGAGCTTGTCCGCTGCGGGACGAGACGACGCCGGTGCATTGACCGAAGTCGTTGAACTGCATCGTGTAGGCGTAGTCCTCATTGTTCAGAACGGCTCTCAGATCGCCCACGTCGGTTTCATTGGTGCGATAGGCGAACGTATAGGCGTCCATTATCTCGTTTTGAGCGGTTTTCGCCGTTATGCTTTTCACCGTGGAAAGCGTGTTTTGTTCGTATTGAACGGAGGTGGTGCAGTAGATCGTGTTTCCGTTTCTGGACGTGATCGAATTCAGCAGGTAATTTGAATTATAGGTGAAGCTCGTCACGCTGCCGTCGGGCATGGTAATACTTGCCAGCCTGTCCGCGCTGTAGGAAAGAGAAGTCGTTCTGCCGGCGGGGTCATGGATCGCGGTAACAATGTAGCCGTTGGCAAGCGTGAAGGTGTACGCTCTCCCGGCGCCGTCCGCGATCTGCGTGATCTGCGGGACGCTGCCGCCTTCCGGAAGCGCATAAGAAAGATTGACGCTTTGGTGGTTGCTTGCCTCCAGTTTCAGAAGCTGCCCGTATCCGTTGAAGGACAGCGTATTTTTGTCTTTGTCTGTCAGGGTGTATCGCACACCGGCAACAGAGCTTTCGGGAACGCTCTCGTTTACGCTTAATTGATACCCCAGCCCGTCTTCGTCGTTCGCCTGGGTGTCAGAGGCGTTTGCAAAATAGAAGTAGTGGCACGTCCCGTCGCCGTCCATATAGTAATAACGGTATTTTTGCGTTTCTGGATCATCGCTTGCCGCGATCCGCCAGTCCGTATGGATGAGCTGGTGGAAATTGATCTGCATACCGCGACCCACGTTATTGTAGTTTCTTCCGCTGGCGTTGGAGTTGTACGTCAAGCTGATGGATACCGGCAAAAGCTCCCCTCCGAGGGATTCGGTAAGGTCTTGCGAATAGATCAGATTTCCATTGTACGGATCAACGCTTACGGCGCCGAAGCCAGTCCCGGTTCCGACGTACACAAGGTGATCTTCAAACCCGGAACGGTTGCGATACGTAACCGTAAGACACGGGCGCATTGTAACGCCGTTCGGAAGCATGGCGGAGTAAAACCACGCCCCGTTCATATTGCTTGATTCGTTTGAGGCACGGAATTCAATTCCGTAGTTAGGCGAGGTGTTTGCGACCCATTTTTTTACCAAAGACGTGATTTCCCAGGAGAACCACCGGTGCGTACCGTTGTTCATGTACGGGATCTCTCGGTAGTCCAGGACGACAGAACCGACCTGAGGCCGGTTGTTCCACGTCAGGGTAGATA
Source organism: uncultured Clostridia bacterium (assembly GCA_946645685.1). GTDB lineage: Bacteria > Bacillota > Clostridia > Oscillospirales > SIG627 > RGIG5579. Next base: position 9,477 of record CAMPCJ010000062.1, read on the forward strand.
TGTTCCAGCTTGAAAGAACTTCACGCACCTCAAACGGCAGCGTGTTTCCGTTGCTGTTGCTCAAAAGATTGACCCTGGCGTCAACGATCACGTCCGCCGTGGTGAAAGCGGGCAGCGTGTTGCAGCGCAGGTAAGACCGGTTGCGTCCGCGATTTCCGGGGATCATATATCCCATATAAAGGCTTCCGTTTCCGGTGTACGCGGTGTTGGGTGTGTTTTCCGCAACAAACCCGGAAGTACATACGCCCCAGGCTTGCGAGGTCAGCAAAACGGGATCCACGGTTACGGGAAGGGCGCGATCCGCCGCCGAGAACCATTCCCGATCCAAAGAAAGCTGTACCGAAAAACTGTTTTCATCTGCGTCAAGCAGTTTTAATTGAAGGTCGCAGCACTCTCCCTTGGCGTCTACCGCACACGGCGCGGAAAGAACGAAGCGGTCTTCACCTTCTCCGTCGAAAATGTGTATTCCATCATCCTTTTGGTCGGCGGACAATCCTTCAGTCCGATAGCGAATGATCCATTCGCTGTCCGCGCCTTTGCCGGTGAGAATGACGTTCTCCTTAATGCCCACCGGCGAAAGGATAAACTGCAGATCCGTTTCCTCATACAGACCGTAAAACCACGCCTCTTGCGATGCGTTCGGCAAAGCGAGAAAGCGGTCGTCCCCTTCCGCCTTTTCGTCTTTTTCAACAAGCGCTATGCTCGCTTCGTTTGACCCCTCATACCGCCAAGAAAGAGAAACGCCCTCCTGCGCGATCGAGAAAAGGTCGCCTTCTGTATTTTTCGGAGCGACGCGGACCTTTTGATCGCTGCTTTGATTTGTGTAGTAGCCGTCCTCCCCTAAAACAAGCCTGTTATCGTATTCGGTCCACCCCGCTTCCGTTGCAAAATGAACCGGCTGGGGGTAGGAAACCGCGAGAAAAGTGCCGTCGCTGCGGAGGAAACGCTTAACGGAAGCGTCCCGTTCCTCCGTGATCTCGCGCAGAATGAACGGATCCTTTTCCGCGCTTGGAACTGACGGCTGGCTTTCTTCCCGATCACCAGCCGCCGCAGCGGGATCGGAGTTGGAGAGAGATTCGGCAAATACAGCCAAAGGCAACAGCTGCGCCAGCATAACGACGCAAAGAAAAAGGCATAGTATTTTTCCGATCGGATGAAACACAAGCTTGATCATAGATTTTTTCTCCTTTTGTTGCCAATTTGTCCCATCATATATATTATCTACCACCTTTGTACTGCCAGTATACAAAATAACGATTTTTCCGTCAATAGCTTCTGTGCGTTTATTCTGTCAATGATTTGCTCTTGACAAGGCGGGGATCCTCCTTTATAATG
>CAMPCJ010000063.1 GCA_946645685.1 uncultured Clostridia bacterium
CGGTTGCCCACCGGAACCTAAATCCGGCGCGTCTGCCAATTCCGCCATACCCGCAAATCCAGACATTATTTTATGATTTTTCGCCTTTCTTGTCAAGGGATATATATGTGGATTCCCTATCAGATGATCGATATGGATTATTCGTGATTTTTCCGTTGTTTTGCTTGCAAATCATGGTGGTATATGATATAATACAATATCTTGGTATGCAGATTTTCATACGCAAGATAAATATTCTTGGGACAGATTGATTTTTTGTCCGGAAAGTGTATTCCCTTATGAAAAAACACGCATTTCAATTTTTATCTTTTCTATTATCTCTTGCCATGCTTTTGCCTCTGGCAGCCTGCGGTGCGCCTCAGCCTGCCGCGTCGCAAGTGACCGTTGAAACGAAAGAAACCGAAACGGCAGAAATAAAGACGACGGAGCAGCCTCCGGAACCGGAGCCCGAGCCTGAATTCTACAACTGCCTGACCGGGCTTCCTTGCGACGAAAAGCTGGTAGGGAAACGACCGATCGCGGTCATGATCAACAACTTGAAGGTTTCGTTGCCGCAAAGCGGTCTGAATAAATGCGACATCATTTATGAAGTGGAAGCGGAAGGCGGGATCCTGCGTTTGGAAGGGATCATGCTGGATTATGAACACAGCGGTCGCCTCGGCACGACCCGATCCGCCCGGCCTTACTACGTTGAGATCTCTATGGCGTACGACGCTGTTTTCGTTCACGCCGGCGGCAGCGATATGGGCTATGACTGGATCCGGAAATACAACGTGGACGACGTGGACGGCGTTCGCAGAGGACCCTTCAACGTGAACGGCGTGGGTATCTTCTGGCGGGATCAAGCGCGCTTGAACAGCGGTGTTCCGCTGGAGCATACCATGTTTACCAGCGGAGAAAACGTGGCGCTTGCCATCGCCGATCGCGGGTACCGCACCACGTTGAATGATCCGAATTTCACCGCATTCCATTTTGCAAAAGAGTTTAAGAAGATGGGGACCGGCAAGTCTGCCGTTTCCATTACCATCCCTCACTCCAAGTATTCCGTTTCCGAATTCAGCTATAACGCGACGGATAAGAAATACTATCACAGTCAATACGGCGCGCCTCACATCGACGCGGAGGACAAGAAGCAGATCGCTACGGAAAACGTCTTTATTCTCTACGCCCCGTCCGCGACTTATCCGGGACAGGCCTATCGCAAGATCGATATCGTGGGAGAAGGGCAGGGCTATTACTGCTCCGGCGGTGAATACAAGAGCATAATCTGGCGCAGGGACAACGCCACCGGCACGTTCTCCTATTTCAACGAAAACGGAACGCTGCTGGAGGTCAACCCCGGCAGAAGTTACGTTGCCATTGCCAACAAGTCCATTTATAACGATACTGTGATCAATTGAGGAATTTCATGAACGCACTGAAAGAAACACTTGCCAAGACTTTATGCGAAGCGCCGGGGATGGAGGGCTTTACTCCCTCCTCCCTTGCCGAGCTGTTTGATACGCCGCCGGATCCCGCCATGGGCGATTTGGCTCTTGCTTGCTTTAAGCTTTCCAAGCTGATGCGGAAGAGTCCCGTGGCGATTGCTTCGGATCTTTCCGCATATTTGACCGAACATCCGGTAAACGGCATTTTCAAATCCGAAAACGCCGGCGGATATCTGAACTTTTTCGTGTCGGACGCGTACCGTGTTTCCATTTTGAAAGGGATCCTTGACCAAGGGGAGGCGTACGGAACGAATGAGACGGGCAAAGGAAAGACGATGGTGATCGACTATTCCTCCCCTAACATTGCCAAACGCTTTCACATCGGTCATTTAGGCACTACCATCATCGGCAACTCCATTAAGCTGCTTCACCGGTTTTGCGGGTATCGGACCATAGGGATCAATTACCTCGGCGACTGGGGCACGCAGTACGGAAAGCTTGTCGTGGCTTTCAAGCATTGGGGCAGTGAAGAGACGATCCGGGAAAAGGGAATAGACGAATTGAACCGTCTTTACGTTTTATTCGGCACCCAAGCGGAGAAGGATCCCTCTTTGAATGACGAAGCCAGAGCCGAGTTTAATAAGCTTGAAAGCGGGGATGAAGAAAATCTCCGTCTGTGGCGAATGTTCAAAGAGATCAGCCTGAAAGAGTATATGAAGACTTACGATCTTTTAGGCATTCAGTTTGACAGTTTCAACGGTGAAAGTTTTTACAGTGACAAAATGCCCGCCGTGGTGGATGAACTGCGGGAAAAGGGACTTTTGAAGCTGGACGACGGCGCGAGTATCGTCGATCTTTCTGCGTATCATATGCCGCCTTGTCTGATTTTAAAGCGGGACGGCTCCAGCCTGTATCCTACCAGAGATATTGCCGCGGCATTGTGGCGCAAAAAAGAATATGATTTCGATAAATGCGTCTACGTAACGTCAGCCGGGCAAAGCCTGCATTTTGCGCAGTGGTTCAAGGTGATCGGACTGATGGGTTATGATTGGGAAGATCAACTCGTTCACGTCCCCTACGGTACCTTCAGCATCAACGGGGAAAAGATCGCCTCCCGTACCGGCAACGTCGTTTTACTGGATGATCTGTTCCGGGACGCCATTGAAAAAGCCGGCGCCATCATCGACGAGAAGAATCCCGATCTGGAAGACCGGGACAAGGTCGCGGAAGCGGTGGGGATCGGCGCCGTTATTTTCAACAGTCTTCTTTCCAACCGGATCAAGGACGTAGATTTCAACTGGAACGAGGCGTTGAATTTTGAAGGAAATACCGGGCCTTACGCGCAGTATTCCTATGCCCGTGCCTGCAGCATCCTTCGGAAGGAAACAGACGAGCTTGAGATCCCGGATGACCCCGCTCTTTGTACAGAGGAAAAGGATCTGATCACCGTTTTATCGGCTTTTCCCGAAAAGATCCTTCGCGCCGTGAAGGAATATGAGCCGTCCGTCATAACCCGGTACGCACTTGATATTTGCCAAAGCTTCAACCGGTTTTATAATTCCTGTCCCATCCGGGGTGCGCTTCCGGAAGAAAAAGCTGTTCGCCTGGGGCTTTGCAAAGCCGTAAAGACCACTTTGGGGTCCGCCCTTCATCTCATCGGGCTGAAGACCCCTGAAAAGATTTGATCGAATTGATTGGAGGAAAAACACATGTCTGGCCATTCCAAGTGGAACAATATCAAACACAAGAAAGAAAAAACGGACGCCCAGCGTGCGAAAACGTTTACCAAAGTCGGTAAAGAGATCGCCATGGCGGTGAAAGCAGGCGGTCCCGATCCCGAATCCAACTCCAAACTCCGTGATCTGATCCAAAAAGCCAAGAGCCTGAACGTTCCGAACGATAACATCGACCGTATCATTAAAAAGGCGGCTTCTTCCGATTCCGAAAATTATGAAACCGTCTACTATGAGGGTTACGGACCGTCCGGTATTGCTGTCATTGTGGAGTGCGCCACGGATAACCGAAATCGTACCAGCGCCGATCTGCGTCACTATTTTGATAAATTCGGCGGCAACCTTGGCACGACCGGCTGCGTATCCTACCAGTTTAGCGACCAGGGCGTCATTTTGATCGATGCGGAAGGCGTGGATGAGGAAGCGTTGATGGAAACGGCGCTTGAATCCGGCGCGGATGATATCGGTCTGGAGGATGATACCTTTGAAGTCCTGACCCCCGTCAACGATCTTTATACCATCAAATCCGCTCTGGAGGAAAAGGGATATAAGATCCTTTCCTTTGAAGAGGAAAAGATCCCCGCGTCCACCGTAAACCTCTCCGACGAGGATGCCGTCACAAAGATGCAGAAGCTTCTGGACGCGCTGGACGACAACGATGACGTGCAGAACGTGTGGCACAACTGGGAGAACGAGTGAGAAAAGAAAGCGAAAAACAGGGTGCTTCCTCCTGGGCGGAGGGTGCGATTTCCATTCTATCCGTTTTGGAGAATCGATCCCGACCCGTTGACAGGATCCTTTTGCTGCCGGAAGCGAAACGAGAAGAAAAGAATATTCTTCGTTTGCTGAAGCTTGCGAAAGCGCAGAGCATTCCCGTTTTTATGTCAGACAGAGAGTTTTTTGACCGGGTGACCACCGGTCACACTCACGGCGGTGTGATCGCCTGCGTGGGTGACAGGGCGATGCTTTCCCCGGATGAGGTGTTTCAAAGGGGAGACGGCTTTGTCTTTTTGCTGTGCGGCGTTGAGGATCCTTTCAATTTCGGCGCTTCCATTCGTTCCTTTTACGCTGCCGGTGCGGGCGGTATGATCTTATCTCCCCGGAATTGGATGAGCGCCGCCGGCGTCGTCATCCGTTCTTCGGCGGGTACATCCGAGGCTTTTCCTTGTGCCGTTTACGACGATCCCAATGATCTGATCCGATCTGCCCGCAATGCCGGATACCGCGTTGTTTGTGCCTCTGAAGAGGGTGCGACGGATCTGTTCCGGGCGGATCTAACCAAGCCGGTTTTCTTGATCGTTGGCGGTGAAAAGCGGGGGATCTCCAAAGAGTTTCTTCAAAACGCCGATTTAAAGATCCGTATTCCGTACGGCCGTCGTTTCGCAGGGTCCTTGACCGCTTCTTCCGCTGCCGGGATCTGTGCATTTGAAGTTTTACGGGTTAATCGCGAGGGTTAAATGAGTAAAATCGTCGGTTTTTTGCTGCAGTTGTTGTTTTCGCTCCCTGTGATACTTGTATCGCTGTCGGTGCACGAGTTTTCTCATGGACTTGTGGCGGATAAGCTGGGAGATCATACGGCGCGGTACATGGGCAGACTCACGCTCAATCCCATGAAGCACATTGATCCCATCGGTTTTCTCGCCTTGGTTTTCTTTCATATCGGCTGGGCAAAACCGGTTATGGTCGATGCACGCAATTTCAAAAAACCGAAGCGGGATATGGCGTTGACTGCTTTGGCGGGTCCTGTGTCCAATTTTGTCCTCGCTGCGCTCTTTTCCTTTGTTTTGTTTTTACTGTATAAGATCTTTCCGGACAACAATGCAGGTGCCATTCTGTATGTGCTGAACGGCGCTCAGGTTTCGGGAATTGGTTTCGATCTTGTCAGCATTCTCACCGTCTACGTCTTTTTCTTTCTTATTATCAACGTGGGACTTGGTGTATTTAACCTGATCCCCGTTCCTCCTCTTGACGGATCCAAGATCCTGTACGCCTTTTTGCCCAATAAGATCGTTTATAAGATCGCGCCGTATGAACGGTATTTTCAGATCGCGCTGATCGTTCTTTTGTGGCTTGGCGTTTTGTCCGGTCCCATAAATGCTCTTGTCGATGGCATTACGTCGTTTTTACTCCGGCTTGCGTTAGGAGGCGTTGGCTAATGGCTTCCAAACTGAATTTTACACTGGAGACCTTTGACGGCCCGCTGGATCTTCTTCTTACGCTGATCAGCAAACAAAAGATCAACATTTACGATATTCCCATTGCTTTGATCCTGGATCAGTACCTGGATTATATGGAAATGGCGCAGCAATTTGACGCGGAGCTTTCATCCGAGTTCATCGTTATGGCTTGCGAGCTGGTCTATATCAAATCAAAGATGCTCCTTCCCGCGGAAGAGGAAGAAGAAGATCCCCGCGCGGATCTCGTCCGTTCTTTGATCGAGTATTCGGAAGTAAAGAAGGCGGCGCTGTTTTTGGCGGAACAGGAAAAGCTGTATTATCACCGCTATCCCCCGAAGCCAAAGGAACCCGTAATCACCCGCGAAGTTCCCGTGACGGATATTGCCGTTCTTTGGGAAGCGTTTCTGGAGTTGAAAACATCCCTGAAAGAAGATCGGGAAAAGCGCAAGAAAGCGGATGTGGAGAGCATTTTCTCTCAGAAAGTTACCCCGGTGGAATCCAAGGTCGTCTTTGTTCTGCGACGGATGGTTCGCGCGTTCCCGCTCGGCAATTCCGTGTCCTTCCGTTCCATGATCAAGGAACAGGGAAGGAAGAGCGACGTTGTCGCAACGTTTCTTGCGATCCTTCAATTGATCCAAAGCGGAAGGCTGCATTTCGAACATACGTCCGACGATTACGTTATCAGCCTGAATGCAAAAAAAGAAAGGGCTTCATAAATGGAATACTCTTTGAAGTTTCTCAGTCGTGACCTGACCTATTGGGTGAACGCCATGGAGGCGATCCTTTTTGCGGGCGGAGAGCCGGTGAGCCGCGAGAGATTTACGCAATTGTTTGAGATCACCAAGGCGGAAGTCGGTGTGGTCGCGGATGAATTGGACGCCAGATTGCGGGGGAAGGACACCTCCTTTCAATTGGTCAGACTGGCGGAGGATCTGCAGCTTTGCTCCAAAGAAGAATACGGCGATATCGTGCAGAAGTTTCTGGAGGTAAAACGCAGCGCGCCTCTTTCCAAAGCCGCTTTGGAAGCGCTATCCGTCGTTGCCTATAAACAACCCGTAACAAAGACTTACATCGAACAGGTAAGAGGGGTGGACTGCTCCGGTATCATGGCAACGCTGATCCAGCGTCAGTTGATCGAGGAATGCGGGCGTCTTGAAGCGCCCGGTCGACCCATCCTGTATCGTACAACGCCTGATTTTCTCCGTTGCTTCGGCCTTGAGTCATTAGATGATCTTCCCGGTGAAACATCGGTGCAGATGAATCTGGATGAAGCCGCGGACGATGAAGTGACTTCCGATCCCGTATGATCGTTTTATATATCTTTCTCGGATTGCTTCTTACCCTTCTCGCGCTCCTGGCTCTTATCCTGTTTTTGAACGTTCATCTGGTTTTTCATTATGAAAACGGGGCAAAAATCTATTTGCGTATCTTGTTCATAAAAATGGACGCGAAAAAGATCGCTTCTCGTTTAAGCGGCAGGAAAAAAGAGACGAAAGATAAAAAGAGCACACCGGAAAAGAAGCCAACCGAGAAAAATTCAAAACGGAAGCGTGCTTCGATCTCAGATTTTTTAGAGTTTATTTGTCTGATCATCCGGATCGTCAAACGAGCCGTCAAAGATCTGTTCAAGCACCTTCACATTCGCCTGCGGGAAATGGAGATCTGCTTCGGAACGGATGAAGCGGATAAAACGGCTTTGGTTTACGGAGCAACGGCGCAGGCAGCCAACGTCTTATTCGCGCTTCTGCAGCGTTTTTCCGACTTTCAGTGGAATAACGATAAACTGTTGCTCGCTCCGGATTTTACCGGGGAGAATTCCCGTTATAAGGCGCATTTGGATCTTTGGATCAAGCCGATCTTTTTACTTACCATCGCTCTTCACGCCATCACGACATATTTAGAAGGAAAGGGTAAAAATCATGAATGAGATTCCGTTGAAACAGGTCATTGATTCCTCACTCTCCAACTTAAAGACTTTCTTGAATGCCGATACCGTCGTCGGTACGCCCATCACGTTGCCCGGGGACGTTGTCATCGTTCCCATCTCCAAGGTTTCCTGCGGCTTTACCTCCGGCGGCGTGGACTTTGACAGCAAAGTCAATCCTAAAAACGATCGTCCCCATTTCGGGGGAGGAAACGGAGCCGGCGTATCTGTAACGCCCGTGACCTTCCTTGTGATCTCGGATGGGACGGTTCGCCTTATGAACGTTAACGGGACCGGTGTTTCTTCCGATAGTGCCATTGTCAACGTGATTTCCGATCTTGTGGACAAATCGCCTTCTATTTTCGGAAAACTGAAGACGATGTTCAAAAAAGACAAAAAAGACAAAAAGGATGAGGAAACAGAGTCGCAGGGTTCCGCAGAAGAGGAAGACGAGGACGAGATCTATAAAGAATTGGATAAGGTTTGATCTCTGACTGAATGATTTTTTCTGAGAGAACATATATTTTTTCAAATGATCGAAAAGAGGTTCTCTCATGAAGAAGCACTTCCGGCGTATACTGTCTCTTTTTATGTGTTTGGCGTGTCTTTTCCCGCTGATGCCTGTATCCCGCGGTTTATCCGCAAATGCTTTTTGCCTGATGGACGCGGATACGGGCGACGTTCTTTTTGCAAGTCGCGAGGATGAAGAACAAGCAATGGCAAGCACGACAAAGATCATGACTTGTCTGGTAGCGATCCGGGAGGGAGACCTTCATCAAACCGTTGAAATTCCGGCGGCAGCCGTTGGAATTGAGGGCTCATCCGTCTATCTTTCAGCAGGTGAAAAGCTGACGCTTCTTGATCTTTTATATGCTTTGATGCTGCAAAGCGCCAATGACGCCGCCGTCGCGATCGCTCTTGCAGTCTCAGGCAGTGTGGACGAATTTGCACATCGCATGAACGCCACCGCTTCGGAAATCGGGCTGAACCACACTTTTTACAAGAATCCGCACGGTTTACCTGCCGAAGGTCATTATTCAACCGCCAAAGATCTTTGCCTTTTAATGGCTTTTGCCATGAAGGATGAGGTCTTTGCTTCCATTACCGGTGAAGTGCATTACAGGATCCCTGCGCCGGATGGAAACAGCCGGTATCTTGTCAATCATAATAAACTTTTGCGGCAGTACGATGAGTGCGTCGGCGGTAAGACGGGCTTTACCAAAAGTGCCGGAAGATGCCTTGTCACTTGCGCCCGCAAAAACGGAAAAACTCTCGTTTGTTCGACCCTGAACGCCCCGGATGATTGGAACGATCATAGAAACCTCTACCAAGACGGCTTTGGTCTTTACCATGAAGTTGAGCTATGCGCCGTCGGAAGCGTCAAGATGGATCTTCCCGTTGTAGGCGGTGAAGTATATGTCATCCCCGTCGGCAATCTGGAAGGCGCAAAAGTGATGGTACGCGGGGATGGATCTGTCACCGAAGTGATCGAATTGCCGCGCTTTTTATATGCGCCTGTACCGGGGATAGAAGTTGCGACGGACGGCGATTACGTTTTAAGACGCGCTGGCGTTTCCGTCGGACGGGCTGTATATTATCAGAACGGCAGAGAAGTCGCGAGTGTTTCTCTTTATCCGCTGATGAACGTGGCGGCAAGCCAAGTCAAAAAGAACTTTTTTCAAAGAATAGGAGATTGGTTTCGCTCCGTATGGGAGTGGCTGAAAGGACTATGGAAGAAGTAAGGATCCAAAAGTATTTATCCGATTGCGGAATTTGCTCCCGCAGGAAGGCGGAAAGCGAGATCTTGAACGGAAACGTCAAGATCAACGGTCATCCCGCTTTGATCGGACAAAAGATCGTTCCGGGAAAGGATCTCGTTACTTTTCACGGGGAAAAGGTCTATCCCGGGGAGGAAAAAGTATATATCAAACTCAATAAACCCCGGGGATATGTCACCACCCTTTCCGATGAAAAAAACAGAAAATGCGTGGCGGATCTTGTGTCGGATCTGGGCGTTCGCGTATATCCGGTGGGCAGGCTTGATCTCGACTCCGAAGGGCTTTTGCTTTTGACCAATGACGGCGCTCTCGCCCATGCGCTGATGCATCCTTCCGCCGGCATAGAAAAGGTTTATACGGTCAAGGTACGCTCCGTTCCAAGCGATGACCAATTGCAGCGCTTGAACGGGAGTATGGATATCGACGGGTATACCATTCGCCCTTGCCGTGTTTCCATGCCGGATCCCGCTGTCCCCACAAAGCTTCGATTTATCCTGAAGGAAGGCAGAAACCGGCAGATCCGGAAAATGTGCGAACAGGTCGGTCTGGAAGTTGCCAGATTGAAACGCACCGCGGAAGGGGAGATCCGTCTGGGCGACGTGCGTAGCGGCGCTTGGCGGCATCTGGATGAAAAAGAATTGAATTATTTGAAACGGTATCTGTAACAACTCAAAGAAATCATGAAACGTATTATCTTTATTCTTTTAGCGATCCTTTTGCTTTGTCTATCCGCTTGCTCCAAAACGGCTCTGCCGGAAAACAGTTTTGATTCGGCGGATAGCGTTTCTGACGTCGAGACTTACGCCGGACCGTTGCCGCAAGTTTCCGTGATCGCGCCCGTCGGATCTGTCGATACTGTCCATCCGGACGTTCGCGCCTATTTGAACGAGGCGAATCGATCCTATCAGGACGGGGATACGTCTTATTCTGTTCAAAATGATCCGGAGCTTTGCGATAAAACGCTGCCTGTCGATTTTTCATTTCGGGTCGAAAATGAGGATCTTTTTCGGGACTTCACGCTCGAGATTTATGAAACAGAAAACACTTCCTCTTTTGTCTCCGTTTCCCTTGATCGGAAGCGCTCCCATGACGGAACGTATAACGCTGCTCTTTACAATTTGAAAACCGGCTGTGAATATACGTGGGTCGTTTCAGCTACCACGGATGAGGGCGTTTCGGTTCGCAGTGATCCTCAAACGTTTAAGACAGAAGAAGGTCCCCGGCTCTTGAAAATCGACGGAGTTAGGAATGTTCGGGACGTGGGCGGCTGGCAAACGCTAAGCGGCTCTTTTGTCCGGGAAGGTCTCTTATTCCGCGGCGCAAACCCGGACAGCGCGACCGCCTCGGGTCAAAGCGTGATCCGAAAGGATCTCGGTATCAAAACGGAATTGGATCTCAGGAACAGTGATACCGAGGATCTTCATTCTCCTTTTCAAAAAAAGCTGCGGTATGTGAACATTTCCGCGCCTTCTTATTCCACCTTTTTTGAAAAGGTCGAACGGGACGCCGCCATTATGCGTCTTTTGGCAAATCCGGACAACTATCCCGTGTTTTATCACTGCGTCGGCGGAGCCGACAGAACAGGCGTTTTATCCTTTGCTTTGAAAGCGCTTCTCGGCGTGAAGGAAATCGATCTGATCTGCGATTACGAATTAACGCCTCACAGGTATCGCTCCGGTTATCAAACAGAAACACACGATTTTAATTTTCCCGCGTTTTATCAGGCGTTTACCGCGCTGCCCGGTAATACCCT
>CAMPCJ010000064.1 GCA_946645685.1 uncultured Clostridia bacterium
AGCCGCAGCGCCTCATACACCTCGTTTTTCCACCGATCCTCGGTCTGGTAACGCGCCAGCCGGGCGATGATCTCCCCTTGATAGTCCGGCTGATAGAGAGAGCGGGCGGTGTGCAGGGTGATCACCGCCTGATCGGTAACTGTCAGGGTCAGATCCGAAAGGGAGGCGGTATGGCTCTCTTCATCGTAGGAGAAGGTGACGGGGACTGCCTTTCCGTTCACGGCGCAGGAAACATCCGTGGGCTTTTGGCAGGCGATGAAGCGCAGGGAATAGACGCGGGCGGGCAGGGTGACGGACGTGTCGCCCTCCACGGGATGAACGGTGAAGACGGCTTCCCGTCCCCAAGTGAAGGTGAAGGGGGTAAAGCAGGCGCGAGTCCCTTTCCACTTGCCGTCGTCTTCATAGAGACGGAACGCGCCGTCGGCGCCGCAGAAGACCTGCACCTCCATCCGCTCCGGCAGGGGCGCGCCGTTTCGGGGAGAGGCGTCCAGGGGCAGGATGGCGCCGGCTTTCGCCAAAACGGGATAGTCCTTCTTCTCCCGGTACAGCGCCAGCGTCCTGCCGCCCCGGTAGACCCGGTGATTGAAAAAGTCGATCCAGATCCCCTCCGGCAGCCAGGCTTCCGCCCGGGCGGAGCCGGTGACGGGAGAGGCGGGCTGTGTGACGGGGCAGACGAGAAGCTCCGTTCCGAAGAAATACTCGCCGCGGTAGCGGGCGTCCAGGGGCGGAAACTTTTCCCCGTAGGTGTAGTAGAGCGGCTCTGAGAGACAGCGGCTTTCCGTATGGGCGCGGTACGCCATGGTATACAGGTACGGAATGAGCTGATGCCGCAGGCGGTACAGGGCGATCATCGCCTTTTTGGTCTCCTCCGGAAAGCTCCAGGGCTCCTTTTGCAGGAAGGGCTGTTTGCCGGAATGTACCCGGAGAATGGGGGAGAACACGCCGAACTGGAGCCAGCGGAGCTGCAATTCATCGCTCCACACGCCCCGGGCGTGCCCGCCGATGTCGTGGCTCCACCACCCGTACGCCACGTTGGCGGCGGTGGCGGTAAAATAGGGCTGAAACGCCAGGGAATCCCAATTCATGATCGCGTCCCCGGAGAAGCCCAGGGGATAGCGGTGACTGCCGAGACCGGCGTAGCGGGAGAAGGTCAGGGGGTAGTCCCCCTTCCGGGCGCTGTCCGTATAAAAGGCGTGATTCAACTGCCAAAGGGGATCGTCCCCCTCCCGGGTGACGCCGCCCTGCTGCTGCCAATCCAGCCACCAGAAATCCACCCCGTCCGCTTCCAGGGGATGGATCACCTCGTCCAGATACGCCCGCAGGAAGGCGGGGTCGGAGGCGTTGAACAGCACGGTCCTGCCGGTGGCGGGATCGAGCCCCACAGCCTTTGCCACGGCTTCATAGCGATCCTCAAAGGGACGGATCCCGGCGTGGGGGTGCAAATTCATGGTCACCTTCAAGCCCCTGTCGTGAACTCCCTTTAAAAAGCGACGGGGATCGGGGAAATAGTCCCGGTTCCAGCTGTGCGCCGTCCACCCGTCGCCAAACCTTTCCTCCAGCTCGGTGACGTGCCAATTCATATCCAAAACCGCCACGGAAAGGGGCACGCCGTTTTCGGCAAACTTGTCCAGCAATTCGTTGTAGCTCTTTTCCGTGTAGCGCCAATAGCGGCTCCACCAATTCCCCAGCGCCCAGCGGGGGATCATGGGGATGGCGCCGGACAGGGCGCAGAACGCCCGCAGGGTCGCCGCGCTCTCCTCGCTGTGGCAGAAGAGGTACAGATCCACCCGGTCGCCGGCGAGGGGCTCAAAGCTCCCGTCCTCCCGCAAAACAAAGGTCTGCGAGTCGTCCAGCACGGTGATCCCCGTGCGATCCACCAGCCCGCTGCCCACGTCCGTTTCCCCGTCCACGTTGTCCAGGGTACGCACGGTGCCGCCCCGGTTGGTACTTTTCCCGTAGATGGTGTTTTGGGGCATCCCGAAGCTCCAATGCGCCGCCTTGTGACGGACGGGCGTGAGGGGATACACGTTCAAGCCGCCGGGGGCGAAGGGCTTTTTGTTATACCGGATCTCCATTTCCTCCGTGCGGATGACCAGCCAGCCCGCCTCCTCGCAAACGGAAAAGTCCGGCACGGGAAATTCCCGCCGGAGCGCCAGCCGGGTGGGGCGATCCTCAAAGGCGCCGTCGGCGCTGTACTCCATCCGGACAAGGCGGGGAGAAAGCAGGGTGAAGCGATAATTTTCCCCTTGCACCACGGCTTCCCGCCGTGCCAGAGGCGCTATGTCAAACAGAGACGAATCAAACCACATACTCAATCCTCATTTTTCACAAATCGGTCGTCATTGAGATGGACAAGGGCGCTGTATACGCTGTCTCCCCCCACGGTGGCGGTGTAGAAGGCGTCGGAAAAGGACGGCTCCTCCACCGTTCCCTGGGGGCACAAAAGCAGTGTGAGGGTGGCGTGTTCCGCGTCCGGCACGTCCTCAAAGGAGCAGATCAGATGGCGGTACTGAAAAAAATCCTTCTTCCGGAACGCCGCCGGGGAGAGGATCCTCGTTTCCCCGTCCCGATCCCACCGGAGGAACACGCTCCACCCGATGCCGGAAGAGGCGGGGGGATGGGCGTTCCGATTGATCTTCAAGGTACACTGAAAGGTATCCGTTTCCTCCAGGGCGGCGGTGAAGATGATCTGCACGCTGCCGTCGTCGTCCGCGGCGGTGGTGGGATAGAAGCGTCGCACGGACGCCGTTTCGGAGGGGTAGACGGCTGCCGCTTTTTCCGTGAGCAGGATCACGTCGCCAAAGCCGCCGGAGAAGGACGTGAAGAAGCGATAGAACAAAAACAGGTAGATAAAGGCGCTGATGGCGACGACGGCGATCCCCAGGATCCGGCGCAGAGGCCACTTGGTCTGCCCCTCGTACCAGTCGTACCCGTCTCTGCCTTCCTCTTCCCAAACGCTCGGTTTTTTCCGCTTCATCGCCCCGCCTCCCTTCCGAAAAAAACGGCGGAGGAAAAAAGGCTCTCCTCCGCCGGGATCTGTTTATTTCGCGCTGCCCGCCGCGATGATGGCGGCAAAATCAGCCGGCTTCAGAGAAGCGCCGCCGATGAGCCCGCCGTCGATGTCAGGCATGGACAGAAGATCCGCCGCGTTGCCCGCGTTCATGGATCCGCCGTACTGAATGGTGGTGTCCGCCGCCGTCTCCGCCCCGAAGAGATCCTTCAGAAGAGAACGGATGAGGGCGCAAACCTCCTGCGCCTGCTCCTTGGTGGCGGTGAGCCCGGTGCCGATCGCCCAGACCGGCTCGTAGGCGATGACCACGTCCTTCATTTCCTGCGCGGTGAGACCCGCCAGATCCGAACGGATCTGAGAGGTGATCACGTCGGCGGTGACGCCTTTCTGCCGCTGTTCCAAAGACTCACCCACGCAAAGGATGACCTTCAGCCCTTTGGCAAGCGCCGCTTTGGTGCGGGCGTTGACGGTCTCGTCGGTCTCGCCGAAATACTGCCGGCGCTCGGAGTGACCCACGATGACGTACTCCACGCCCACTTCCTTCAGCATCGCCGCGGAGATCTCGCCGGTGAAGGCGCCGCTTTCCGCCCAGTGGACGTTCTGCGCGCCCAGATGCACCTTGGAGCCCGCAATGGCTTCCTTGGCGGCGAAGAGATCCACAAAGGGGGTGCAGATCACCACTTCGCAGCCGATCTTGTCGTTGGCGGCGATGGCGCCTGCCAGCTCCCGCGCTTCGGCGGGGGTCTTGTTCATTTTCCAGTTGCCCGCAATTACGATCTTTCTCATATTCTCACCTCATTTATCCTGGAGCGCGGCAATGCCGGGCAGGACCTTTCCTTCCAAAAATTCCAGAGAAGCGCCGCCGCCGGTGGAGATGTGGGAGATCTTATCGGCAAAGCCCAGTGCCTCGATGGCAGCCGTGCTGTCGCCGCCGCCCACGATGGAGAGCGCGCCGCTGTCCGCTACCGCCTGCGCCACGGCACGGGTGCCGGCGGCGTAGTTGGAAAATTCGGAAACGCCCATGGGCCCGTTCCAGATGACGGTCTTGGCGCCCTTGATGGCTTCGGTATAAAGCTTGATGGTCTCAGGCCCGATGTCCAGACCCATAAAGCCGTCCGGCACTTCGCCGGCGGCGGAGAAGCAGGATTCGGCGTCGTTGTCATACGCCTTGGCGCACTTGTTGTCCACGGGGAGCAGGAATTTCACGCCCTTGTCCTTCGCCTTCTTCAGCAGGGAGAGCGCCAGGTCGAACTTGTCTTCCTCGCACAGGGAATGACCGATCTTGCCGCCCTGCGCGGCGATGAAGGTATACGCCATACCGCCGCCGATGATGATGGTGTCCACCTTGTCGATGAGGTTGGTGATGACGCCGATCTTGTCGGAGACCTTCGCGCCGCCCAGAATGGCGACAAAGGGATGCTCCGGATTTTCCAGGGCGCCGCCCATGAAGGTGATCTCTTTTTCGATGAGGAAGCCGCACACGGCGGGGATGAAGTGGGTGATGCCCTCGGTGGAGGCGTGGGCGCGGTGAGCGGTGCCGAAGGCGTCGTTCACGAACAGATCCGCCATGGAAGCCAGCTCCCGGGCGAAGTCTTCCCCGTTCTTCTCTTCCCGGGCGTCGAAGCGGACGTTCTCCAGAAGCACCGCCTCGCCCTCTTTCAGCGCGGCGACCTTCGCCTTGGCGTCCGGTCCGATGATGTCGGAAGCGAAGGTGACCTTCCCGCCCAGGTACTCGTTCAAGCGATCCGCCACGGGCTTTAAGGTCAGGCTGTCCCGGTCACCGGCGGCTTTGGCAAGGAAGGCTTCCGTCGCGGCGGCCTGCTCGTTTTCCGGCAAAGCGGCGACCTTCTTCTTCTCCTTCTTGGTGAGTCCGAAGCCGGGGGTGAAGATGTTGTGGGGCTTGCCCATGTGGGAGCAAAGGATGACCTTCGCCCCGTGCTGCAGCAAATATTCAATGGTGGGCAGCGCGCCCCGGATGCGCTTGTCACTGGTGATGACGCCGTCCTTCATCGGCACGTTGAAGTCGCAGCGGACGAAGACCCGCTTGCCCTGCACTTCCACGTCTTTTACGCTTTTCTTGTTCATGGCAATGTCCTTTCTTTTGTTAGTAGCTTCATAATATCACAAAATCGTGGCATACGCAAGGAATTTTACAAGGTTTTCCCCTTTGTACAAATCCGCGCGTCAAAACTCACTTCAATTCGTTCAGCATGTCGAGGAAGCAGTCCCGGATCCTCTCCCCGATGCCGGGCTTGAAGTAGCAGCAGTCCGCTTCGTAGCTGCCGTATTCAAAACCGAAAGCGGTGGGGATGTAGCCCTTGTAGTCGTTGGCGTAGCCGAGAGTGAGCACCTTCTCGAAGGGGGCGTTTTCCTCCACGTACACGCTGATGGCGTCGAACAATTCGTTGGGGGCGGTGACGATGGCGAGATCCCCTAAGGTGATGGCGTTCAATTCGATGGGAAGCGTGTCCTCCTCCATCCGGTAGCGGGTCAGGCAGCTGCCCGCCTGGTAGGGGCTCATGATGTGGAATTCCCTGCCCTCTTCCACCGCTTCATTGAAATTGCCCGTTTCGTTCCAGATCTTCTGCACCCGTTGGCACGCCTGCGCCATTTCCGCCGTGGGCTTGTTCACCTCGCCGGAAAGGATGGTCTGCCGGGTGCGGATGAGGGCGGGAGCGATCTCGTGCATACGATTGCAAAGCCCGTCCTCCAGATGCTCCGCCAGAAGCCGCCCGTGGGAGAGCACGCCGCCGGCGCGGCGCTCGTCCTCTAAGCGGGTGGTGGCGTTGTTGTTGCCCGCGGCGCCCTGGAAGAAGGTGAAGAGCGCCGGATTTCTCGATTCAAAGACCCGCCGCCATTCCCCCACGTAGTCGGAGGAAATGTCGTGGGAGACCCGCTTGCCGTAAATGTGGGGATGGGCGCGCCAGTTGGCGAGCACCAGATCCTTGGCACCCTGCCGGAGGAAGCGGACGATGTGCATGGTGGGGTCGATCTCCGTGGCGTGGCGGGTGGTCCCGTCGATCACCGGCTTGCCGTGGCAGTCCCCGAAATAGATCTTCTCCCCCTCGGGGGTAACGTGGTAGTAGTGCTTGATGAAATTCAGATGATCCGTCTCCACGTCCCCGATGAAAATACGGCTGGGGACCCGGTCGGTCAGCGCCATATCCACCATATTTTTCAGTTGGGGATACAGCAAGGTCTCCCGCCAGCGGGCGATGGAGGGCAGGTCGTTGAACTGATCGGGGCCGGAATGGGTGTGGGTGCCGCAGATCATCACGTGGTCAGCGGGGATCCCGTAGGTCTCGGAAATATACCGGCGCATATACACCGGCTCCTCTCTGCCGCTGCGCTGCAGATCCATGGAGATCAGAAGGAGGGTGGTGTCCGCCGCGTCGGTGATGGCAAAGCAGCTGGCGTACAGCTCGCTTGCCACGGCGCGGCTCAATCGGGAGCTGCTCCTGCCGAAGCCTGCCAGCGGCACCGGCTCCCGGGGGGTGATGTCCACCCGGGCGTATCCCACCCGATATGCGTTTTCCGGATAATTCATGGTTTCTCCTTTCCGCCTTCCGGCGATCGAAAAAGTGCGTTTCGACGTTATGACAAATAGACCCGCTCCACCCGGCGGGGGATGCTGCTGAGGATCTCATAGGAAATGGTGAACGAGCGGGCGGCGACTTCCTCCGCGCCGATCTCCTCATCCCCGTCCCGCCCGATGAAGGTGACGGGATCCCCCGGCGCGGCGCCGGGGACGGCGGTCACGTCCACGGTGGTTTGATCCATACAGACCCTGCCCACGATGGGGGCGCGCCTGCCCCGGATGAGAACTTCCCCGTTGTTGGAGAGGAGCCGGGGCACGCCGTCCGCGTAGCCCGCGCTGACGGTGGCGAGACGCAGGGGCGCGGCGGCGGTGTAAGTCCTGCCGTAGCCCACGCTGTCCCCCGCTTTCAGCTCCTTCACCAGGGAAACGGTGCTTTTCAGGGACAGGACGGGGCGAATGCCGGCGGGGAGGGTATTGCCGGGGTCGGGCTTTTGCCCGTAGAGAACGATGCCCAGCCGCACGGGTCCGGGGAGCCGGGTTTTGTAAAACAAGCCCCCGGCGGAGTTCAGCACGTGGGCGGTGAGACCCAGGTCGGACAGGCGATCCGCCACGGCTTCAAACCGGGCGATCTGCCCTTTGGTAAAGGCGACGGAGTCCCCGTCCGGGGTATCCGAAACGCACAGATGCGTAAAAATGCCGGTGACGGGCAGGCGGGCGGCGAGGGCGCGCACGGCGGCGGCGCAGCCGTCGGGATCATCCCCGTCAAGCCCGATACGGCGCATCCCGGTATCCACGGCGACGTGGCAGGAAACGGGGACGCCCGTTTGCGCCAGCGCCTCCCCGTGGGCGGCGCTGACCACCGCCTGGGTGACGCCGTACCGCGCCAGCTCCCCGGCTTGCTCCGGCGGGGTATAGCCTAAGATCAGGATCTCCCCCGCCACCCCCGCTTCCCGCAGGGCGACGGCTTCCGAAAGCGCCGCCACGGCAAAGGATCTCACCCCGAGCCGGGACAGCTCCCGGGCGACGGGAACGGCGCCGTGGCCGTAGGCGTCCGCCTTGACCACCGCCATAACGGGACGGGGCGAAACCGCACGCCGATAGATCTCATAGTTTTTCCGAAGGGCGGACAGATCCACCTCCGCCCAGGTACGGTATCTCATTCCTGATCCTCCCGCTCAAACACGTGCAGCCGCTCGTACACGCTCCTGCGCTCCTTGCCCGCCCGCACGGAGCGGGGGCGCAGCGCGATGTCCCCGGTGATCACACGGCGGGCGAGCTGCAGGGCGCGCCAGGGCAGAAAGATCCCCCACAGGATCGGGTGCTTTTTCACCGCGGGATAGTGAAGGGCGGTGGAATGGGTGAGGGTGCGCCAGGCGTTTTTCGGCATGGAAACGCCGGTGCCTTCCTTCCCGTGGCGGGAAATGAGCAGACCCCCGGCGCTGCGCACGCTGTCCTTTCTGCCGAAGTTGCCTCCGGTGAGAACGTCTTCCATCACGTCCCGGCACGTCTCCTCATCCGCCTGCGCCCAGGGGGGACAGGCGCTGCCCAGGTAAAGGTGGCAGGTGCGGGTCATCACCCGGGCGTAGGTGAACAGACCGATCTCCTTCAAAAAGGCGATCAGATCCTCCCAGAAGGGCATCTTTTGGGTGCGATCCACAAACGCCGCCCAATCGCACAGGTGCCGCAAGCCGATGCCCTCCGACAGCATGTGGTGCTGCATGTGAAGCAGCAGGATGGCGCCGTGATAGAGGGGATCGGGGGCATAAAAAGAAGCGTCTTCCAGATCGACCTTGTGCCGGTGAAAAACGGCGCCGTCGAAGAAGGCGCGGGTGAGCCGCCCCGCTTCCCCCTCGGGGATGCCGGACACCTCAAAATGCATTTCCAGATGGGAGGAGGGCTTTTTGAACACCACGTGGCAGTCGTGCTCCTGACGCCAATTTTCATAGCCGTCCGCCTCAAAAAGGGCGGTCAGTTCCCCCAGCTCGTTTTTGTCCACGAGAAAATCCACGTCCCCCTGCAGGCGCTGATAGGGATGGGCGTAGTACGCCGCCGCCGCCATACCTTTGAGGATGACGTAGGGGTGATCCCCCATCACGCGGATCATTTCCTCCTGACTGTAGGCGATCTTCACCCGGACGCCGGCGGGACGGAGGATCTCCCGGGAGACGCGCTCCTTTTGCGCTTCGGAAAGCCCCAGATCGTCCCCGTGGCGCAGAAGGGCTTCCAAAATCATATACTTCACCGCCTGGGCGGTGCCCTCCGCCAGGATCGCGTTGGGATCCGCCCCGGAAAGAGAAACGCCGCCCGGCGCTCTTCTTCCCAGCAATTCCTCGGACACCAGCGCCAGAACGATCCGCTGTACGTCGGTCATCAAAGCCCCTCCTTCCCCGCCGCAGGCGTACTAAAAATCCACGTTTATTGTAATCGGAACGGGGCGGATTGTCAACATTTCCGAAGGGCTTTTCCCGGAAAAAACGAAACGGGCGTGTTACGCTTTGCAACATTTTGAAAAGTTTTCCGGGCAGGGATGGCGGCGCATGACAAAAGAATTGACACGGGGGAAAAAGGATGGTATGATAAGGGTACCCTTTCAAAACAAGGAGAGATGGTATGAAAAAGTTTTCCGTGGAGGAGACGGCAAAGATCCTTCTCGCCCGGCGCAAGGCGCTGGGGCTGAAGCAGGCGCAGGTCGCGGAAAAGAGCGGCGTCCACCGCTCCGTTTTGTCCGCTATGGAGCGGGGGCTGAAAAAGCCCTCGGTGGATCAGCTGGCAGCCCTTGCCTCCGTTCTGGAATTTGACCCCGCCCGTCTGTTCACCGAAGAGGCGCCGCCGCCGGAGAGCGCCGTGGGCGGCTTGCGGGTCGCCGTGGCGGGGACGGGCTACGTGGGGCTGTCCCTGGCGGTGCTGCTCTCTCAGCACAACGCCGTGACGGCGGTGGACGTGGTTCCGGAAAAGGTGGAGAAGCTCCGGCGCTTCGAGTCCCCCATTCAGGACGCGTACATCGAGCGTTTCCTGGCGGAGGGAAAGCGGGGCGAGCGCGCCCTGTCCCTTACCGCCACGTTGGACGGAGAGGCGGCGTACCGGCAGGCGGATCTCATCTTGGTGGCGGCGCCCACCAATTACGACCCTCGGAAGAATTTCTTCGACACCGGCGCGGTGGAAAGCGTTCTGGCGCTCATTCGCAAAGCCGTCGCCCACCGGAAGGACAAGCCCACGGTGGTGATCAAGTCCACGGTGCCCGTGGGCTTCACCGCCCGCATCCGGGAAGAGACGGGGATGGACTACCTTCTGTTCAGCCCGGAATTTCTGCGGGAGTCCAAGGCGCTTTACGACAATCTCTACCCCTCCCGGATCATCGTGGGGTGCGATGAAAGCACCCGGGAAAGAGCGGCACGCTTTGCCGCCCTGCTCCGGCAGGGGGCGTGGAAGGAGAAGGTCGACACCCTCCTGGTGGGCTTCACGGAAGCGGAAGCCACCAAGCTCTTTGTGAACACCTATCTCGCCCTGCGGGTGAGTTTCTTCAACGAGCTGGACACCTACGCGGAGGTGAAGGGGCTGGACACCGCCTCCATCATCCGGGGGGTGTGCCTGGATCCCCGGGTGGGGGACTTTTACAACAACCCCTCCTTCGGCTACGGCGGCTACTGCCTGCCCAAGGACACCAAACAGCTCCTTGCCAACTACGCGGACGTGCCGGAAAATCTCATCGGCGCCATTGTGGAGTCCAACCGCACCCGGAAGGATTTTATCGCGGATCGGGTGCTGCAGATGGCGCACTATTACAGCTACAGCGAGGGGAATTTCGACCGAAAGAAGGAAAAGGGCGTGACGGTGGGCGTGTACCGGCTGACCATGAAGACCGGGTCGGACAATTTCCGCCAATCCTCCATTCAAGGGGTGATGAAGCGGATCAAAGCCAAGGGGGCGCAGGTGATCATTTACGAGCCCACCCTGGAGGACGGCTCCACCTTCTTCGGCAGCCGGGTCATCGGGGATCTGAAGAAATTCAAAAAGGCGAGCGACTGCATCATCGCCAACCGCTTTGACGCCGCCCTGGACGACGTGGCGGACAAGGTCTATACCCGGGATCTGTTC
>CAMPCJ010000065.1 GCA_946645685.1 uncultured Clostridia bacterium
CTGAAAGTCTCTTCACAAACCGTGTCTCCGATCAACAATTTTCCTGATACGATACAGGGTCATTATATCATGCGCTTCTTTTTCTGTAAAGGGGAAAGCCGATCTTTTTTTCCGCGTTTTTTCGTTTTTCCCGCCGCTCCTCCCCGAGGAGAGACGGAACGGAAAAGCGCAGGCAGGAAACAAGAGAGGCGGGGGCGCATATAGTGACAGCGGGGGCAAAAAAAGGAGGAAGATCCATGCAAGTTTTGTCTCTGACCTGTCCGTCCGTGACCTATGCGCAGAAAGGACGGCGCGTTCTGGCGCAGGCGGGCATCCGCAGCCGGGTGACCCGCCGCACCACCGCCGGCTGTTCCTACGGTCTGGAGGTCGCCGCAGGCGATCTTGCCGCCACTCTTGCCCTGCTTCGGGACAAGGGCGTGCCCTGCGAGAGCGCCGGACGGACGGACAGGTGATCTATTTCGATAACGCCGCCACCAGCTGGCCGAAGCCGAAGGCGGTGAGCGCCGCCATGGAGCGGCTTTTGTCTTTTCCCCTGGGGAACCCGGGGCGCACCTCGCATCCCCCGGGACTGCGCAGCGCGGAGATCATATTCCGCGCCCGTGAAAACGCAGATCGCCTTTTGGGGATGGGGCAGCCGGAACGGATCGCGTTCTTCGGCGGCGCCACCGCCGCCTTGAACAGCGCCCTTTGCGGGACGGTCGCCGTTTTGGAAAAAGAGGCTTCTCCCGTTCCCGTCTTTACCACGGTTTTTGAGCATAACGCGGTGCTGCGCCCTTTATACGCCTTGGAAGACGCCGGGCGCATCACCTTGAAGATCCTCACGCCAGGATCTCTTTTGCCGGCGCTGAAAAAAACGCCGCCCCGCCTTCTGGTCATGACTCTGTGCAGCAACGTTTCCGGGCACGTCTTTCCCTTGGCGGAGATCTCCCGGCTCTGCAAGAAGAGCGGCACGATCCTGATCGCCGACGCCGCCCAGGCGGCGGGGCACGTTCCCTTGCCGGATCTCTTTGACAAGGTGGATATGCTCTGCGCGCCGGGTCACAAGGGACTGATGGGGTGGATGGGCGCCGGGTTTCTGGCGGTGCATCCCGCCTCCCCGGTGGTGCCGGAGGCGGTGTTTTCCGGCGGAAGCGGCACGGAGCCGCAAAGCCGGGAAATGCCGCGCCTTTTGCCGGAAAGGCTGGAGGCGGGCACCCTGCCCGTTTTGTCCATCGCCTCCCTCTCCTTCGGGATCGAATTCCTGCTGGAGCGGGACGGGGTGGAGCGGATCGCCCGTCACGAGCGGGCGCTGAAAAAGCGGCTGACGGAAGGGCTTTCCGTGATCCGCGGCATCACCCTGTACGAGCCGGAAGCGACGGACGGTCCCGTTTTGTACAATCGACGGGGCGTCGACCCCGAACAAGAGGCGCGGGGGCTACTTTCCGCCGGGATCTGCACCAGATCCGGCTTTCACTGCGCCCCCCTTGCCCACGCGTATCTCGGCACCGGGGAAAAAGGCGCCGTTCGGTTGTCGCCGGGGTATTTTTCCACCGAACGCCAGGTGGAGGAAGCGCTGCGGTGCATCCAGCGCCTCGCCGTCGTTTCCTGACCGAAGAGAAAAACGCCTGCACGGCCGTGCAGGCGTTTTTCGTTATTGTCGGGTCAGGCGTTGTCCTTCGCCTTCATTTCATTCAGCTCTTTCAGAACGTTTTCCACGTATTCCTGACCGCCCTTGGGATCCACCATATTGCAGAAGATAGAAGCGGAATAGCCCTTATTGGCGGCGCCGCGAACGGTCGCCAGATAATTGCCGCCTTCCGCGCCTGCCAATTCCACCACGAAGGTCTGAAGGAAGGGACTGCGCGCCTGGATGCGGTGCATATAGTCCATATACAATTCAAAACGAATGGTGGAAAACGCCACGTCCCCGATCCGCAGAATGTGGGCGGGCATGGACAGGGTGGGATGGGTCTTGATGTCCTCGTAGCGCTCCAGGGCGCGGGTGTTCCGCCCCTTGACGGCGTTGTAGGTGGAGGTGGCGATGCGGATCTCCTCCGGGGTGGCGGCGCCTTCCGCAGGGATCTCCTTCTCCATTTTGGCGATATTGTCCCGGAGCCACTGCGCTTCCTCGTCGGTGATGATGCGGCGGGTGAGATCCATATTCAAAACGCGATGCTCCACGGGGGCGGTGTGGAAGATCTCCTTCTTCGCCCAGGAATACACGTCCTTGACGGCGTCCATGATGCGCTCGGCGATGTCGTAGCGCTCGGCCATGACCTTTCTCTGCTCCTGCTCGTTGCCCCGGCTGCACTTATCCTCCTCATACTCCAGGCCGTATTTTAAGCGGAAGCGGCGGCGCTGGGCCTCCCGGTAATGCAGGATCCGGGGAGAAAGATCGCCGGCGGCGGCTGCCTGGGGCAGAACGTAAACCCCTTCGCCGAATTCTTTTTTCACGCCCTGGCGCACTTCGTTCCAGAAGTCGGCGGAAAGGCAGTTGAAACGCTCGGAAAGCTGGCTGGGGCAGGGCACGTTGACGATCATGCCCGTGAGGGCGTCTTTTTCATCGAAGGTGAAGAGGACGTTGAGAAAATGATCCGCCCCCGCCTCGTAATGGGAAAATTCCGGCCGGTCGGTTTTGCCGTACATCACGGCGTGCCCGTTGGGCGCGACCTTGCTGGGCACCACCTGAGACATATCCTCAAAGTAGACGCTCCGGCGGGAATGCGCCACCACCGCGTAGCCGTAACCGTAAGCGAAGCCGCCGGGTCTCCGGCTCTGCCACGCTTCCACCGCCGCCTGCGCCGCCCTATCGGTGAAGAAGGCGCGGTATTCCTGTCCCCGCATGATCTTCCTGCCGTCGGGAGAGGTGTCGGTCTTGTTATCGGTGATACAGCCGCCGGCGTGGGTGTGGGTGGCGTTCATAACGATCTTATCCGCCGGCACGGTGGGATCCAGCGCCAGGGCTTTTTCCCGGGTCTGCTCGATGACGCCGCCCCGCAGGACGACCACGTCGCAGGAGAGGAAGATCACGCAGTCCTGTCCCGCTCCGCCGTCCACGCAAAGCGCGGTGACGCAGACCGGGTCATGGATCCCTTCCGAAATGCGCATATACATTTGTCCGGGGACGGTGACGGGCTCCGTGGTGGATACGTCCCGCATGCCCCAGCCGATCTTGATCCGTTCCATTGCAATACCTCCGAATGGTTCATTTTTATCATTTTACCTCGCCTTGCCCCGCCGGGCAAGCGTTTTTGTTCTTAAAAGGAATGAATAATTGCTGACTACCGCTTTTTCACATGGAGGGCGCGGGCGGAATTCAGCACCGCCAGCAGGCACACGCCCACGTCGGCGAAAATGGCAAGCCACAGGGGGACGGCTTCCTCGTTCAGCAGGACGTTGGGAATGAGCACCGCCAGCTTGACGGCAATGGCGAAGACGATGTTCTGCCAGGCGATGGACAGGGTCTTTTTGGCGTGACGGACGGCTAACGCCACCTTGGAGGGCTTGTCGTCCATCAAAACCACGTCCGCCGCTTCGATGGCGGCGTCCGCGCCGATGCCGCCCATGGCGACCCCTACGTCGGCTTTGGCAAGGACGGGGGCGTCGTTGATGCCGTCGCCCACGAAGAGCACCGGCGCCTTGGCGGGAGAGGCGCGCATTTCCTCCACCAGGCGGAATTTCGCGGCGGGATCCAGCTTGGCTTCCACCCGATCCACCCGCAATTCCGCACCCACTTCCCGGGCGACGTCCTCTTCGTCCCCGGAAAAGATGCAGACCTGCGTCACGCCCAGCTCCTTCAGCTCGGACACGGCGGCCGCCGCGTCCGGCTTCAATTCATCGGAAATGACGATATGACCCAGATACTTGGCGCCCCGGGACACGTGCACCACGGTACCGGTATGGTGGCAGTGAGGGCAGGCGTGAACGGCGGCGCCGGCACGCTCCATGAGTCTGGCGTTGCCCACGAAGATCTCTTCCCCGTCGATCAGGGCGCGAACGCCTTCTCCGGCGATCTCCTCCACCTTGCCGATGCGGCCTTTGTCGATCTCCCGGTTGAAGGCGGCTTTCAGGGACTGGGAAATGGGGTGGTCGGAATAATTTTCACAGGTCGCCGCCAGCTCTAAAAGCTGTTCCTCCGACACCTCGTCCGGGTGGATGGCGGTGACCCGGAACACGCCCTTGGTAAGCGTGCCGGTCTTATCAAACACCGCCGTTTTCACCTTGGCGAGGCGTTCCACGGCGTCCGCTCCCTTGATGAGTACGCCGCGGCTCCCGGCGCCGCCGATGCCGCCGAAGAAAGCGAGAGGCACGGAAATGACCAGGGCGCAGGGGCAGGAAATGACCAGGCAGGTGATGGCTTTATGGATCCAAAAGCTCCAGTTGCCGCTGAACAACGGGGGCACAAGCGCCAGAAGCAGCGCGCCGACCACCACCACGGGGGTGTACCATTTGGCGAAGCGGGAAATGAATTTTTCCGCGTGGCTCTTGTTATCCGTGCCGTCTTCGATCAGAGCGAGGATCTTGGAAACACTGCTCTCCCCGAAGGTTTTTTCCGTCTGAACGGTCAGAACGCCCCGCATATTCACGCAGCCGCTGGTGACCCGGTCGCCCGCCCCGATCTCCCGGGGGACGCTCTCTCCGGTGAGAGCGGTGGTGTCCAAATAACTGTGGCCGTCCGTCACCACGCCGTCCAGAGGGATCTTTTCCCCGGGATGAATGATGATGGTGCTGCCCACGGGCACTTCATCGGGCTTGACGGTCTTTTCTCCCTCCGGGGTGAGAAGGCGGGCGGAATCCGGGCGGATATCCATCAGTTCCGTCACACTGCGGCGGGAACGCGCCACCGCCAGATCCTGAAGGAATTCCCCGATCTGATACAGCACCATGACCGCCACGGCTTCGGAATACTCCCCGGTGGCGACGGCGCCCACGGTGGCGAGGGTCATCAGAAAATTCTCATCGAAAACACGCCCGTGGAACAAGCCCCGGACGGCTTTCCATACCACCTCGTACCCCGCCAGGATATAGGAAGGCAGGAAGGCGAGCAGGGTGATCCAGTGCCCTTCCTCCAGCACGCCCGCGATCTCCAGAGCTTTGGCGATCACGTAGAGCGCCGCGGCGATGAGGATCCGGATCAATTCTTTCTTCTCTTCCCCGCCCATCCGGTATTTTTGCGTGATGATCTTACAGTCGGGCTCCACCTTGCGGCAGACCTTCACCACGTCCCGGAAAACCCGGTCGTACACGTCGTCCGCCGCCTCCAGGGTAAGGCGCATGGTGAGGAAATTGACGCCCACGTAGTCCACGCCGGGCACCTTCCTCGCCGCCTCCTCCATTTCCATGGCGCAATGGGCGCAATCCAGATCTTCCAACAAATACTGCTTTCTCATTCTCTTACGTGCTCCAATCCGATCTCCATAATGCTGTGGACGTGTTCGTCCGCCAGCGCGTAAAACAGGGTCTTTCCCTCCCGGCGAAACCGCACCAGCTTTGCCGCTTTCAGCAGCTGCAGCTGGTGGGAAATGGCGGAGGGGGTCATATCCAGAAGGGCGGCGATGTCGCCCACGCAAAGCTCCCGCTCCCGCAGGGCGCCTAAGATCCGCACCCGGGTGGCGTCGCCGAAGATCTTCAAAAACTCGGACAGCGCCGTAACTTCCCGTTCCGCCGGGATGGTCAGCCGCGCCGAGACGGCTTCCGCCTCCGTCAGAAACTGATACGGCGTGATGACTTCGTTCTGATCCAAGTCCCTCTCTCCTTTCTTCCAACGATTGAACATTTGTTCATCTGTTATGATTATAGCGCGCTCCCCCGCCTTTGTCAAGCATGCGTATCCACTTTGCAAAAAAAAACAGACGCCCGTTGGCAACGGGCGCCCTTTATTTCTCTGTCTGCTTTCAGGGTTCTATCGATCGCAAAAGCTCCTGCAAAAGCGCCCGGCAGCCCTTGTCCACGTCCCGGTAAGTGGTCTCAAAATCCCCGGTGTACCAGGGATCCGCCACGTCGCGATCCTCCCCGGCAAAGGCGAGGAGTTTTTTTACCTTGCCGGCGCCCTTTCCGAGAAAGGGCGCGAGGGCGCGCCGGTTCCGCTCGTCCATGATGATGAGTAGATCCGCCGCGTCGCATTCCGCCCGGGTGATCTGCTCCGATACCTTTCCCCGGCAGTCGATCCCCAGGCGATCCAACACCCGCTTTGTGCCGGGATGAACGGGATTGCCCAGCTCTTCCGTGCTGGTGGCGCGGCTTTCAACCAGGAAAAGATCCGCTTTCCCGGCGTCCTTCGCCATCTTCCGGAAGAGAAATTCCGCCATGGTGCTGCGGCAGATGTTGCCGTGACAAATGAAAATGATGTGACGTCGTTTCATAGTACCTCCGCTCTTTTTTCCATTGTACACCCTTCGGGGCGCCCTGTCACCTTTTTCTTTACTTTTTTTTCGGAGCGTGGTACACTGTTTCCATGAAAAACAATGCGATCCCGCTCGACCTGGCGCCCATGGCAGGGGCGGGGGACCGGGCGTTCCGGGAAGTGGTCGCCGCCTTCGGCGCCACCGGCTTTACCTCGGAAATGATCTCTGCCAAAGCCGTTGTCTTCGGCGACCGGAACAGCTTTGCCTTAGCGGAGCACGGGAATCTGGAGAGCCCCTTCTATATCCAGCTTTTCGGCTCGGAGCCGGAGACGGTCGCCGGGGCGGCGGAAGCGTTGACCGCCCGCTTCCCCTGCGACGGCGTGGATTTGAATTTCGGCTGTCCCGTGCCCAAGATCACCAAAAACGGGGAGGGCAGCGCTCTGATGCGTACCCCGGAGAAATGCCGGGCGATCGTGGCGGCGGTGAAGGGGGCCGTCCGGGTGCCCGTCAGCGTCAAAATGCGGGTGGGATGGGATGAAAATTCCCTCAACGCCGTGGAAGTCGCCCTGGCGTGTGAAGAAGGCGGCGCGTCCCGTCTCACCGTCCACGGCCGTACCCGGGCGGATCTGTACCGGGACGGCACCCTCCGCCCCGGGGAGATCGCCAAGGTGGTGCGCGCCGTTAAGATCCCCGTCCTGGCAAACGGAGACGTGCGGGACGGGGAAAGCGCCGCCGCCCTGCTTGCCCAAACCGGCGCCGCCGGGCTTGCCGTGGGACGGGGCGCCCTGGGCAGCCCCTGGATCTTCTCCCGGATCCGCGCCGCCTTGAACGGGGAACCGCCCCCCGAGGTGGATAAACGGAGCGTGATGCGCCGTCACGTGGCGCTGGCGTTTGCCTATAAGCCCTTCGCCGCAGCCGGGGAGATGCGTACCCACATGGCGCATTACCTGCGGGGCTTCCGGGGCGCCGCCGCCCTTCGGGGCGCCGTTTCCACCGCCTCCACCCCCGCCGATTACGAGGCGATCATCCGCCGCCTCCCTCCCGATTTCTGAAAAAACACCGCCTCGGCGGTGTTTTTCTCTCCCTTTGGCAGATGCCTGCCGAGAGACGGGAGATCCGGTAAAAAAGACGACCGTACAGGATTTTGGTCATGCGGTCGCCAAACCTTCTTCCGTCTTACCCGCCTTACAGCGTCCGCTTGCTCCGGCGGATCGCCGCCGAACTGCTCGGGTCGCCGTTTTTTTCGCTGACCCATTGACAAACGGCAGACGCCGCGCTACAATGGTTAGCGGAGGGTAACTGCCGACATTCCCTATACGACAGATCAAAAGGGTGATCCTCTTTCTTTTTTGAGGCGTGGGTTAGCCTTTGCTAACCCAAAGATCGGAGAAGCGATATGTGGCTGAACGTGATAAAGGGGATAGCGATCCCGTTCATAGGCACGGCTCTAGGCTCCGCGTGTGTGTTCTTTATGAAAAAGCAGCTGAGGGGCACGGTACAGCGCGCGCTGACCGGCTTTGCGGGCGGCGTGATGGTCGCGGCGTCGATCTGGAGCCTGCTGATCCCCGCGATGAACCAATGCGCCGACCGCGGCAGATGGGCGTTTCTGCCCGCCTTCATCGGTTTCTGGCTCGGTATTCTGTTCCTGCTCCTGCTCGATCAGATCATCCCCCATTTACATATGAACGCCGAACAGGCGGAGGGGCCCAAAAGCAAAGCGAAGAAAACGACGATGATGGTGCTTGCGGTCACGCTGCACAATATCCCCGAGGGAATGGCGGTCGGCGTGGTGTTTGCCGGACTGCTTTCCGGCTCCGCCGAGATCACGGCGGGCGGCGCGCTGGCGCTTTCCATCGGGATCGCGATACAGAACTTCCCGGAGGGCGCGATCATCTCCATGCCGCTCCACGCGGAGGGCAAAACGAAAGGCAGGGCTTTTCTCGGCGGAACGCTTTCCGGCGCGGTGGAGCCCATCGGCGCGCTTCTGACCGTCCTTTTCGCGGGACTGTTCGTTCCCGCCATGCCGTATCTTCTCTCCTTCGCGGCGGGGGCGATGATCTACGTCGTCGTGGAGGAGCTGATCCCCGAAATGTCGGCGGGCGAGCATTCCAATATCGGCGTGGTGATGTTCGCCCTCGGATTCACGATCATGATGGCGCTGGACGTGGCGCTGGGATAAATGGTCAATGACGGCGCGCGGCGCCGACACCATACAGGAGGACAACCATGGAAATCGTTCGATTTGACAACGTTTCAAGGATCTATGCAAGCGGCGATCACGAGCTGCGCGCGCTGGATCACGTCAGCTTTACGCTGGACGAGGGAAAGTTCGTCGTGATCCTCGGGCCGTCCGGCGCGGGAAAAAGCACGCTTTTGAATCTGCTCGGCGGACTCGACAGCCCCAGCGAGGGGACGATCACCGTCGCGGGAGCGGACATTTCAAAGCTGACCGATAACGAACTCGCCGACTACCGCGCGTCGACGGTCGGTTTTGTGTTCCAGTTTTACAACCTGATCCCGACGCTGACGGTCTACGAGAACGTCAAACTCGTTTCGGAGATCTCAAAGGCCGCCCTCGGCGCCAAAGATATGATCGGCAAGGTCGGGCTTCTCGACCACCTGAACAACTTTCCTTCGGAATTGTCGGGCGGCGAACAGCAGCGCATTTCGATCGCCCGGGCGCTGGCGAAAAATCCGAAGATCCTGCTTTGCGACGAGCCGACGGGCGCGCTTGATTCCGAGACCGGCGTTATGGTGTTAAAGCTGCTTCTCGATATGGCGAAAAACTACGGCAAGACCATTGTCATCGTCACGCACAACCAGAATATCGCGAAAATGGCGGACGTTGTGATCCGCGTCAAGAACGGAAAGATCCGCGAGGTCACCGAGCAGGATCATCCGCTTTCCGCAGACGAGGTGGAGTGGTGATGTTGTTTCGTAAACTGCTTCGCACCGCGTGGAGCTACAAAGCGCAGTTTGTTTCGATGATCATTATGATGACGCTGGGGATCGGCATCTTCCTCGGCTTCAATATGGAATGGAAGACCATCGAATACGACGTCGGGAAGTTCTTTGAAGAAACGAAATACGCCGATTACCGGCTGTATTCGGAAAACGGCTTTACCAAAGACGATCTCGAAAAGATCGCCTCGATAGACGGCGTGGACGCGGCGACGCGGTATCTTTCGGTCAATCTTGAAATAAAGGGAGAAAGCAAAAAAGCTCTCGCGCTCGACGTTTCGGAAAATTACACCGTTTCGACCTTTACGCTGATGAGCGGCGACGGATATGATGAAAACGGCGACGGGATCTGGCTGTCCGATAAATTCGCAAACCTTGGCGGCATTCAAATCGGCGACACGCTGACGCTTGAATTTCAGGGACTGGATATCGAAAGCCGCGTCGTCGGGCTCATCAAAGCCGGCGAGCATATGATCTGCCTTGCCGACAGCAACCAGGTCATGCCGGACTTCCATACGTTCGGCTACGCGTACATCTCTCCCGCAAAGCTTGGCGCGATCCTCCGGGAAAAGGCGCTGAATACCGTCAAGGACGAACTGCAAAAGGCGGGTGTGGCGGCTGAAAGGATAAACGAACAGGCGGAAACCATGCTGACGGACGAGATGGTGACGGAAGCGACCGACCGTGCGTTCCCGCAGATCAATCTGCTCTCAAAACTCGAAAAATCCGAATTGGAAGAAGCCGTGAAGGAAAAACTCGGCAAAACGCTGATGGTCGTTTCGAAGGACGATCACACCGTGTATAAAGAGGCGATGGGCGAGGCGACGGAAGGCAAGGCGATGGGTTCCATTCTGCCGGTGCTGTTTCTTGCGATCGCGATCCTGACGATGGTGACGACCATGCACCGCATCGCCACGCAGGAAAAAACGCAGATCGGCGTACTCAAAGCCCTCGGCTTCAAAAACCGGACGATCCTGCGCCACTATTCGTTTTACGGTCTGTTCATCGGCATCGTCGGGTCGGCGCTGGGCGGCGTGCTCGGCTATTTTGTCTGCAAGCTGGTTATGAGCGAAAACGGTATGATGGGCACGTATTTCGATATGCCCGACTGGTCGGCGGCAACGCCTGCTTTCT
>CAMPCJ010000066.1 GCA_946645685.1 uncultured Clostridia bacterium
GGAAGGAAAAAAAGGCTTCCTCGGACTTGGTTCCGCCGATGCGCGGATCCTGGTTCGCTTCGATCCTGACGTAAAAGAAGCAACCCGAGATTTTCTGGAAACGCTTTTGAAGAACGCCGGCATCGAAGCGCAGATCAACTGTGAGGAAAAGGAGAACGGCGAGCTGTTCTACACCCTGGAGGGCGATCACCTGGGCGTTCTCATCGGCCGTCACGGCGAAGTGCTGGATGCGCTTCAGTATCTTCTGAGCCTGGTCACCAACCGCCACGGAGACGATTATGTGCGCGTTTCCATTGACATTGAGAACTATCGGGAAAAGCGGGCGGATACCCTTCGTTCCCTGGCTCAGAAAACCGCTCAGCGGGTCAAACGGACCGGTCGTGCCGTCACATTGGAGCCTATGAGCCCCTACGAGCGCCGGATCATCCATTCCCAGGCGCAGGAGATCGAGGGCGTGACCACGCATTCCATCGGTTCTGGTGACGATCGCCGCGTGGTGATGAGTCCGGACGGGATCGCAGCAGCGCCCCGGAAAAAGGAAAGCGCTCCTCAAAAGGACGAGGCGGATAAGCCTAAGGTCGTGTATGAGTATAATCCCGTTCGTGAACCCCGCAAGATCGTAAAAGCCAAGAGTATCGACGATATCGACCTTGCCGACGTGGAAGATACCGAAACGGTGCATCTTTGATCATTTTAAAAGGCGGCGTATGCCGCCTTTTTCTTTAGGAGAGAAGTTATGGTGTTTTCAACCATTGCCGCTGTTTCCACGCCGCGCGGGAAGGGCGGTGTTGCCCTGCTGCGGGTCAGCGGGCCGGATGCTTTCGCCGTTGCGTCACGGGTGTTTTATCCCATGGACGGCAAAGATTTTACGCTTGCTCCGAGAAAGCAGATCTATGGCGAGATCCGTACGCCGGACGGGAGATCCGTCCTGGACGACGGCTTGCTTTGCGCGTTCCCCGCGCCTCATTCTTTTACCGGGGAAGACGTAGTGGAAATTTGCTGCCACGGCGGAGAAGTGGTCACCGCTTCTGTTTTGGAAGCGCTCCTTACCGCGGGTGCCGTGATGGCAGGCCCCGGAGAGTTCTCCCGCAGAGCCCACGTCAACGGAAAAATGTCTCTTTCCGCCGCCGAAGGGATCGCGGATCTTTTGGATGCAAAAACAAGGGAGGCGGTGGTACTTTCCTCCAAACACGCACGTGGAGCGGTCAGCGAAAAGATCGCCGCCATTGCCGAAAAGCTTACCGCGGCGTCTTCTTCCCTGTGGGCGTATCTGGATTATCCCGAGGAGGATCTGCAGTCTCTTACAGATGAAGAAATGACGTCGTCTCTGTCGGAAGTCCTCGGCGACATTCGTGCTCTATCCGCCAGTTTTCGCACGGGGCGTGCCGTGAACAACGGTATCCCCGGCGTGATCGTGGGAAAACCAAACGCCGGGAAATCCACGTTTTTCAACGCTCTCCTACGGGAAGAGCGTTCCATCGTTACGTCCATCCCGGGAACGACCCGGGATACGGTGGACGCCCCTTTGATGATGGGACGGATCCTGGTGGATCTTTCCGATACGGCGGGTATTCGACGGGAGACGGATGACGTGGTGGAAAGCATAGGGATCGATCGGTCTTTAAGTGCCATTACCGGCGCCGAATTGATCTTTGCTCTCTTTGACCGTTCCGTGCCCTTCGATGAAAACGATCAAAAGGTGATCGACGCACTGCACGGCGCCCCTGAAGGCGCCGTGATCCTGCCCGTTCTTACCAAGTGCGATCTGCCCGCCGTTTTGGATGAAGCCAGGATCAGCCTGGGGGAAAAGCCCCTTACCCTTTCTTTGAAAGAAGGGGCGGATCTTACGGAACTGACGGAACGCGTGGAGAAAGCTTTTGTGACGGATGAGGATCTGTATCGGGAAGGAGCCGTCATAACCAATGCCCGTCAGGCGGCTTGCCTGAATCGAGCCGCGGAGCGGATCGAAAGCGCCGTCTCATCCATTCGATCGGGCGCCAAGGATCTGGCGACCCTGGATCTGGAAGAAGCGCTGGCGACCCTTTTGGAGACAGATGGAAAGAGCGCGGGAGAAAAGATTTTGAACGAAGTGTTTTCCCGTTTTTGTGTAGGAAAGTAATATGGATCAGTTGAAAGACGTAACGGCGTTTCAAGCGGGATCGTGCCGCGTTGCCGTGGTGGGAGCCGGTCACGCCGGCGTGGAGGCGGCGCTTGCATCTGCCCGAATGGGGGTGGATACCATCTTGTTTACCCTTTCTCTGGAAGCCGTCGGCAATATGCCCTGTAACCCCTCCATCGGCGGCACCGGCAAAGGGCATCTCGTTTTTGAGATCGATGCGCTTGGCGGCGAAATGGGCAGGGCGGCGGACAGCGTTTCCCTTCAAAGCCGTATGCTCAACCTGGGAAAAGGGCCTGCCGTTCACTCCCTGCGCCAGCAGTCCGACCGCCGCGCTTATCACGCTTACATGAAGAAAACGGTGGAGAATACGTCTCACTTGCGCTTGATCCAGGCTGAGATCTGCCGTATACAAAGGTCGGAACAGGGCTTTTCTTTGATGACTCGCTTCGGCGCCACGTACAAAAGCAACTGCGTCGTTGTGTGCTCGGGGACGTATTTGCGCGCGGACATCGTGGTGGGAGACGTGACCCTTGCCGCCGGACCCGACCTGTTTTATCCGGCAAACCACCTGACCGAAAGTCTGGAGGAATTAGGCGTTTCCTTGCGTCGCTTCAAAACGGGTACGCCGCCCCGGATCCATGCCGACAGCATCGATTATGATTTGTGTGAGGAACAGGCGGGCGACGCGGATCCCGTTTGCTTTTCCTACGATACGGACCGGGATGCATTCCGCCGGAAAAAGCAGCGTAAATGCTACGTGGTCTATACCAACGAAAAGACCCACGAGATCATCCGGGCGAACATACACCGTTCCCCCCTTTACGCCGGCAAGATCAAAAGCACCGGCCCCAGGTATTGCCCCAGTATTGAGGATAAAGTGATGCGCTTCCCCGATAAGGAGCGCCATCAGCTCTTTCTGGAGCCGATGGGGGAGGATACCAAAGAGATCTACGTGCAGGGATTGTCCTCCTCGCTTCCGGAAGACGTGCAAATGGAAGTCATCCATTCCATTCCCGGGCTGGAGCACGCCCAGGTTATGCGAACGGCTTACGCCATTGAATACGACTGTATCGATCCGCTGCAGCTCAGACCGACCCTGGAATTTCGGGAGATCCCCGGTTTATTCGGCGCCGGTCAGTTCAACGGCACCAGCGGTTATGAAGAAGCCGCCTGCCAGGGATTAGTAGCGGGGATCAACGCCGCTTACCGCGTGCTGGATCAAAAGCCTCTGGTTTTGACGAGGGAGTCTTCCTATATCGGTACCTTGATTGACGATCTTGTTACCAAAGGCACCAACGAGCCGTACCGGATCATGACCAGCCGCTGCGAGTATCGTCTGATCCTGCGCCAGGACAACGCGGATCTTCGCCTGTTGGAAGAGGGGTACCGCGCCGGCCTTATCGATCATGAACGCTATCTTGCCAAAAAAAGGCTGGAGAAGGATATTGAAGACGCCATCCAATTTGCGGAAGCGACTTACCTTGCTCCGTCGGATGCCTTGAGCCGTATCCTTTCAAATGCCGGCTCGCAGGCAGTTACGACCGGGGTGAAGACAGCCGATCTCATTCGTCGTCCGGGAGTCGGCGTGTTGATGCTGAAGGACGTCTGTCCCGATCTTGCCCGGTGGAGCGACGAAGTGTTATCCAGAGCCGAGATCGAGATCAAATACGCCGGTTATATCAAGCGTCAGCTTGCCCAGGCGGCGCTGTTCCGAAAGCTGGAAAGCCGTCCCATTCCCGAGGACATCTGTTACGATGACATTGGCGGCCTGCGATTGGAAGCCCGGCAGAAATTGAGCCGGATCCGGCCGGAGAACATCGGCAGAGCGTCCCGTATTTCCGGCGTTTCCCCGGCGGATATCAGCGTTCTGCTCATCTATCTGAATCTGAATAGGGGGTAAGGAAATGCCGCTTGATCCCTGCTATCTGGATCTGCTTTCGACTCTGGCGCCGCAAGTGGATTGGGACGAAACAAAAAAAGAGCGGTTTTCCGCTCTCTATGATCGTCTTCTTTTGACCAACGAAAAAATGAACGTAACGGCCGTAACGGGAAAAGCGGGCGTCGTTTTAAAACATTTTGCCGACTCGCTTTCCTTACTGCAGTTTCCCTCTTTTGCATCTGCCGCCGAAGGCGGGGCATTGTGCGATCTTGGCTGCGGCGGCGGTTTTCCCGGCATACCCCTCGCCGTCGCCCTTCCGGGAGCTGCCATCACCATGATCGACAGCACGGAAAAAAAGATCCGTTCCGTCCGGGAAAACGCCGCGTTCCTCGGGCTTTCCGGAATTTGTGCGGTCTGCGGCAGGGGCGAAGAGCTTGCCCGGGACGGCGCGCCGCTCCGGGAGCGGTTTGACGTGGTCGTTTCCCGGGCAGTGGCACCTCTTCCGGTGTTGACGGAACTGTGCCTACCCTTTGTGAAACCGGGTGGGATGTTCATCGCCATGAAGGGCGCCAAAAGCGAGGAGGAAACGGCGGCTTCCAGGCGGGGCGCCGGGCAACTTGGCAGTGAAAAGCCCGTGATCATCCCCGTTCGCTTCCCCGAAGCGGATCTTTCGATCCTTCCTCCCGAAGAACGGGAGGAAGCCGAGTCTTACCTTTCCGCCGAGCGTTCCCTCATCGTTTTCCGTAAGACGAGATCCACGCCCTCCGTTTTCCCCAGAAGCTGGGCGGCGATGAAGAAAAAGCCCTTATGAGGGATCGGGCGTGAGAAAGTCGTTCTCCCGGGTCAGTCCGTGAACAAAACCGTCGATCCGGGCGGAGCAAACGTCTCCGCCTACCACCTTGTCTTTATAGATCAGTAAATTGGCAAGCACCGTGCCGTCGTATGAAGCGTTGGTAACGACGTAGGTATATCGCTTCACCTGTTTGCCGGCTACTTTTTTCAGATCAAGCCCTTCCGAAAGCTGCATCTGGTTGTAGCTCTCGTAAACCCCGTCGAACTTCGCCGGGACGGTCACCTCCCGGATCTCTGCCGGCTCCTCCTCGACTTCCCAGCCGAATTTGGCGAGAAAAGCGATCCGCTCTTCGTTGGTGTCTATGCCGGCAAAGTCTTTTTTGGAGAGAGTGAGTACGGCGGGCAGAACGTCATCCGGGTACCGGATCGTGCTTTCGCTCCGGTGGAACAAAAGCGCCGCCGCGGCAATGACGGAAACGGCGGCGGCAAGGGATAATAGATAATTGACCTTGTGCGCCTTGATGGTCCATATAAACATAAAAACGCCTCCTGTCACACTGTATGACGGGAGGCGTTCGTTTATGCGTCGCTTTCCTCAAGTGCCGACCATCTTTCCCAAAGGCGGTCGCACGCTTCGCTTTTCTCCGTGCGGCTCTGATACAAGGTCTGGAGCTTTTGATAATCAGCGGCATTTTCCCCAATGAGCCGGTCGATCTCGCCGATCTCATCTTCCAATTGGGCGATCTGCGCTTCGATCTTCCGGATCTCGGCGGCTCTGCGGCGATCGTCTTTATCCCGGTGCTTTTTCTCTTCCTTGACCGCCCCATCAGCCTTCTTCGTCTCTTCTTTTTCCATCGGGGAGACGGGATTATCCCTGCGGTATGCCAAATACGCTTCGTAATCCCCGTTGAAGCAGAATACTCTCTCCTCCGGGGAAAGGGCTTCTCCCTCGAAGGAAAGGATGCGCGTGGCGAGTTTCTTGATGAAATACCGGTCGTGAGACACCGCGATGATCGTCCCCTCGAAAGATGCCAGAGCGTCTTCCAAAACCTCCCGGGACTCCACGTCCAGGTGGTTGGTCGGTTCGTCCAGGATCAAAAGATTGACCTTTTTCTGCATCAGCTTTGCCAGGGAAAGTCTGGCGCGCTCCCCGCCGGAAAGCACGGCGACCTTTTTGAAAACGTCGTCTCCCCGAAACAGGAAAGAGGCGAGAAGGGAACGCAGCTCCGTCTGGGTCAGTGCGCATTCGTCCCAAATCTCTTCCAGAACGGTCTTGTCGTCGTGGAGAAACTGATATTGATCGTAGTAACCGACTCGAACATTGTAGCCGAAGCGGAAAGATCCGCAAGAGGCGGACAGATTTCCCGTCAGGATCTGCAAAAGCGTGCTTTTACCGGAGCCGTTGGCGCCGGTGATCAACAGCCGGTCCCCTTTTTTCACCGTGAAGGAAAGATGGGAAAAGAGCATTTGATCGGAGTAACCCTTGGCAAGATCCTTGACCACAAGAACGTCGTTGCCGGACTCCGTTGTTTTCTGAAAGCGGAAGGATAGGGCTTCGGGCAGGGGAGCGACTCTTTCCACCTTTTCCATTCGGTCGATGGCTTTTTGCCGTGACTCGGCGGCGATGATGTTCCGCTCCCGGTTCCATCTCTTTTGCTGTTCGATGAAAGCCTCCATCCGGGCGATCTCCCGCTGCTGATTGGCGTAATGCCGCATGGCGATCTCCCGTTCCGCTTTCTTTTGCTCTCGGTATCGGGCGTATGGCGCGTTATAGAGCTTCGCTTTTCCGTTTTCCAGCTCCAGCGTTTTCGTGGTCACTCGATCCAGAAAATACCGGTCGTGGGAAATGACAAGCACCGTACTGCGGATGCGGGTCAGTTTATCCTCCAGCCATTCCAGCGAGCGAATGTCTAAGTGGTTGGTCGGTTCATCCAAAAGCAAAACATCTGGTTCCCGCAGCATGAGGAGGGAGAGCTGCAGAATGGTGCGTTGACCGCCGGACAGGGACGAAACGGGACGATCCAGCATGTCCGCCGGAAAGCCCAATCCGATGAGCGTTCCCCTGGCTCTTCCACGGAATTCATAGCCGCCCAGGTCGGTGA
This sequence comes from uncultured Clostridia bacterium, assembly GCA_946645685.1. Taxonomy (GTDB): domain Bacteria; phylum Bacillota; class Clostridia; order Oscillospirales; family SIG627; genus RGIG5579. The sequence goes on from CAMPCJ010000066.1 coordinate 6,893, forward strand.
AGCGGCTCTGCAGGGAAGAGTAGCGGTGTATGAGTTCATCCGTGGGGGACTCTTTCATGGCGCGCGTCATGTCTTCCAGCTCTTTTTCCTTTTCCAAAAGTTCGGAATAGACGGAAAGCGCCGCTCCTAAAACGGTGGTACCCTCCTGAAATTTGGGCAGTTGTTCCAAAAAGCCAACCGTTTTTCCCTTGGCAAGGAATACTCTTCCTTCGTGGGGCAGAAATCCCTCGTCGTGCAGTAAACGCATCAGCGTACTTTTTCCCGCGCCGTTCACACCGACAATGGCGATCCGCTCCCCTTGATTGACAGAGAAGGATACGTCGTGAAACAAAACGGTCTCCCCGAAGGAAACCCCTAAGTTTTCTGTTCCGATGACGATCATATCTTTCTCCCGTTTTCGGTAGTTTGACGATTTGACGGTCGTTTTTTCAACGCCTTTTGTATTATACAACAAATCTTGAAAACCTTCAAGATTAAAGTCTCATCCAAGTCGAGAAGCTGTCTTTCCTGATGAATATAATTAACTTTAAAGAAAATACAATTAAAAAAATAAATAATATTTAGAGTTAGCGTAATTAAATTAGTCAAAAGAAGCGTTTCTCAATTTGACGGACCTTTATCTTTTTCATATAATATGGCACGTCACGTTACAAACGACGGCAAAGAAAGGAAAAAACGATGAATACTTACATTGAACGGGTCATTGAAGACACGAAACGAAAGAATGCCGCTGAGCCGGAATTCGTGCAAACGGTAGAGGAAGTGCTTCATTCTCTGGAAAAGGTCATTGAAATGCACCCCGAGTATGAAGAATTCGCTCTTTTGGAGAGGCTGGTGGAGCCGGAACGCGTCTACATCTTCCGGGTGCCGTGGCTGGACGACGAAGGGAAGATTCGGGTCAACAGGGGTTACCGGATCCAGTTCAATTCCGCCATCGGTCCCTATAAAGGCGGGCTGCGCTTCCATCCCGGCGTGTACCTGGGGATGCTGAAGTTTCTCGGCTTTGAACAGACCTTCAAAAACAGCCTGACCACGCTTCCCATGGGCGGCGCCAAGGGCGGGTCGGACTTTGATCCCAAGGGAAAAAGCGACAATGAGATCATGCGCTTCTGTCAGAGCTTTATGACGGAGCTATTCCGCTACATCGGACCCGATACCGACGTGCCCGCGGGGGACATCGGCGTGGGCTCCCGGGAGATCGGCTATCTCTTCGGTCAGTATAAACGGATCCGCGCCAATTTTGAAAACGGCGTTCTCACGGGGAAGGGACTCAGCTACGGCGGCTCCCTGATCCGTCCGGAAGCCACCGGCTACGGCGCTATTTACTATGCGCTGGAGGTCTTCAAGCGCTTCGGAGACGAGATCAAGGGCAAGGTCATTTGCTGCTCCGGTTACGGCAACGTGACCTGGGGCGTGTGCAAAAAAGCGGCGGAGCTGGGCGCCAAGGTGGTCACCATTTCCGGCAGAGCCGGGTATGTGTATGATCCCGAAGGCGTCACCACGGAGGAAAAGCTGGATAAGCTTCTGGAGATCCGCTCTTCCCGGAACGGCAGCGTGGAGGATTACGTGAAGGCGTTCCCCAACGCGACCTTCTATCCCGGTGAAAAGCCCTGGGGCGTACCCTGCGATGTGGCAATGCCCTGCGCCACCCAAAACGAAGTTTTGCAGGAGGACGCGGAAAAGATCGTTGCCAACGGCACCAAGTATTATTTTGAAGTGTCCAATATGCCCACCCCCAACGAGACCTTGAAGTTTCTCCAGCAGAACATCAAGGTGGTGGCGCCCTCCAAGGCGGTGAACGCCGGCGGCGTGGCGGTTTCCGGCCTGGAAATGTGTCAGAATTCCGAGCGGTATCAGTGGACTGCCGAAGAGGTGGACAACCGCCTCCGTCAGATCATGAAGGACATCCACGATTCGTCCGCCGCCGCTGCCGAGCATTACGGACTCGGGTATAACCTGGTGGCAGGCGCCAATATCGCCGGCTTTAAGAAAGTGGCGGAAGCCATGATGGCGCAGGGCGTCGTTTGACATTTGCTCAAAAAAGAGATCGCGGGAGCGATCTCTTTTTTGTTGCATTTTTAGACATAATATTGTAAAATATTTTTGCGAGATTGGGCTGCCAGCCCACCATTTTGTTCTAAGTGTGTGGTAAGATGACAAATGCGAACGGCTCGAGCTCGCAAATCATCAAATGAAGGAGAAAAAAACGATGCAATTGACCCGCTTATTTATGGACGCCGATTCGGAGATCGCCATGATCTGGCTTTTGGTCCTGGCAGTGATCGGCGTCATGATCTGGATCCAGTACATGATCGCGCAAAACTTTTATTTCATCGCTTGTCACAAAGGCTACGACGACCGCAAATACTTTCATTTCTGCTTTTGGCTCGGCGTTTGCGGCTGGATCATGGTCGCCGCCCTGCCGGACAGAGGACAGCATTCGGCGGCTCCGTCATCTTACGGAAATCCTTCCGTCTCTGCCAACGCTCCCGCGGCGAATGCGGGCAGCGATGAGCTTCCCCAACTGTAATGTCGCGGTATGAACGCGTCTACAGGACGCAGGATAATTTGTATTTGAAGGGAAGCCCCGTCATCATCGCGGCGGGAGCCCTTCTGAAAGACGGTCAAACCGGCGGCGTTGTCGCTCAGCTGAAGTTCTTGTCTCTCTCCGTAAATAAGATCATTTCTTTGAAAGTGGCGTTGACCTGCTTTGATCCGGCGAGGCGGGAGGTCTGCCGGGAGGAGCATACGTACCTGGATCTTGCCGCCTCTTTCGGAAACTCTTTTGGGGATCGGGAAGCGATCCGCTTGTCTTCCTCTGTGGCGCGTTCTTTTACAGCTCTCGTTACCGAAGCGGTGTTTGAAAGCGGAGTGATTTGGCAGAATGATGATCCCTTTACGCTGCAGCTCCCCGATAAACAAGCCGTAGACCCGCAGTATTTACCATCCTGGAAGGATACGTTTGGAGGGGGTGCCGTTTTCGTTCCGTTTGCCTTTGAAGACCTGTGGGTCTGCACCTGCGGCGCCGTGCATCAAAACAAACAGACTTCCTGCCCGGTGTGCGGCAATCAGATGGATCTGCTCATTTCCGCGGATCCGGAAGCCATTCATAAAGAGTTTACTTACAAAAACGCTTCTCTGAAAGCCCATTCATCGACAAAGGATACGCTGACCCTTGCCGTGGAGCTTTTTCGGCAGATCCCCGGTTATAAGGATTCTGACGATCAGGCAGCCGTCTGTCAAAAA
>CAMPCJ010000067.1 GCA_946645685.1 uncultured Clostridia bacterium
CCGCCTGCTTTTTGAATGATAGACCTTCTTAATAGTTCTCGGCGGAAACTTCGAAATAAGCCTGGGGATGAGCGCATACGGGACAAACGTCCGGCGCCTTGGTACCCACGACGATGTGTCCGCAGTTGCGGCACTCCCAGATCTTGACTTCGCTCTTTTCGAAGACCTTCTGCGCCTCCACGTTTGACAAAAGCTTGCGATAACGCTCTTCGTGGTGCTTCTCGATCGCCGCGACGCCCCGGAACTTGGCTGCCAGCTCGGGGAAGCCTTCTTTTTCGGCGGTGACGGCAAAGCCCTCGTACATATCGGTCCACTCGTAGTTTTCACCGTCGGCGGCTGCCGCGAGGTTTTCGGCGGTGGTGCCGATGCCCTCCAGCTCCTTGAACCACATTTTGGCGTGTTCTTTCTCGTTGTCCGCGGTCAGGAGAAACAGCGCGGCGATCTGCTCAAAGCCTTCCTTTTTCGCCTTGGAAGCGAAATAGGTGTACTTGTTCCGCGCCTGGGATTCTCCGGCAAAGGCGGCGAGGAGGTTTTTTTCGGTCTGGGTGCCGGTGTATTTTGTCTGTTTCATGTTGCGTCTTCCTTTCCGAATCAGTGTTGGATCTCACCGTCCCCATTCTACCACGAAAGAGCGGAAAAGGGAAGAGAAAGATGCATTTTTTTACCGGCGCTCTTTTTTCTGTTCCGGGTTGATGTGCTCCACGGGATTGCCCACCCATCCGCCGTCCGGATCCATACGGCTTGGCGCGGGGCAGTGCAGTTCTCCCCGGGGTAAGGTCTCATCCAGGGGAAGGCGGGGATCTTCCGGGGTAACGGGGGGTATTTTACGTTTGCTGCGTGCCATGTGATCGCTCCTTTTTTTCTTTTATTCTGCACCTTTTCCCGGCAACTTATGCGAGGGGGAGAAGCGCGATTTTTCCCTTGAAAAGTCATGATCCTTATGATATAATGAATATGATTTAAAAGGGGAGGTATTAAACTCATGGCGGAAGTGTATTTCATTACGCTGGGAGAATTGATCGATAAATTTTCCCTGAAGGAGCTGGTGATCAGCGAAGGGGACAGGGACAGAAAGATCAGCCGGAAGGAAGTCAACCGCCCGGGTTTGTACCTTGCCGGCTTCCATGAATACTTCTATTCCGACCGCATCCAGATCCTGGGCAAGACGGAATATGAATACTTGGAGCATCTCAGCGAAGAGGAGCGGAACCGGTCCGTTCGGACGCTGATGGAAAAGCGCCCCGTCTGTGTGATCCTGACCCACGCCCGTGTGCCGCTGCCTATCACCATGTCTTGTGCCGAGGAATTCGGCGTTCCCCTGCTTATCACCCCGGAGGAAACGTCCTATTTTATGGCGAGACTTATCAGCGAATTGAATGTGGCATTGGCGGATCGGGTCACCACCCACGGCGTTCTGGTGGAGGTCTACGGTGAGGGCGTGCTTTTGCTGGGCGACAGCGGCGTGGGTAAAAGCGAGACCGCCATTGACCTGGTGAAACGGGGACACCGCCTCATCGCGGACGACGCGGTGGAGATCAAACGGGTGTCCGATTACACGCTGGTGGGCAGCGCGCCGGAAATGATCCGGCATTACGTGGAACTGCGGGGCATCGGCGTGGTGGATATTTGCCGGCTGTTCGGCATGGGCGCCGTCAAAGAGACGGAGAAGATCGAAATGGTGATCAAGCTGGAGCATTGGGAACAGGGCAAGAATTACGAGCGATTGGGGATCGATACGGAGTATCATGAGATCCTGGGCATCAAGGTGCCGTGCTTTACCATCCCGGTTCGCCCCGGCAGAAACCTGGCGCTGATCATTGAGATCGCCACGATGAATATGCGGCAGAAGCTCATGGGCTTCAATACCGCCGAAGAATTAAACCAACGGATCATGCGGCAATTGGGGGGTACAGAAGAATGAAAACCATCGGGATCGACATCGGAGGCACCAACGTCGTGTGCGGTCTGGTCAACGAGGACGGAAAGATCGAGGCGAAGGCGGCGTGCAAGACCTTGCCGGATCGCCCCGCGCAAGAGATCATCGGAGACATCGCCTCTCTGGTGGATCGCGTATTGGAAGAGAGCGGGACGGATCGGGACAGCGTGCTCTTCTGCGGCGCTGCTTGCCCCGGTATCGCCAACGTGGACACAGGGGTCATCGAGTATTCCTGCAACCTGCCGAGCTTTCTGAATTATCCGTTGGCGAAGGAGTTGAAAAAGAAAACGGGCATTGCCCGGGTAAAGATTGAAAACGACGCGAACTGCGCCGCGAAAGGCGAGGCGGAAGTCGGCGCGGCAAAGGGCGTTTTCAGTTCCGTTTTCATTACCCTGGGAACGGGCGTCGGCGGCGGCTTCGTCAAGGACGGCAGGATCTTTCACGGCTTCAATTTTGCCGGGGCGGAACTGGGGCACATCGTCATTGACCCCAACGGGCCCCTTTGTTCCTGCGGGCGCAAAGGATGCTGGGAGACCTTCAGCTCCGCCACCGCGCTGGTGCGCCAGACCCGCGCGGCTATGGAGGCGGACAAAAAAAGCGTAATGTGGGAACTGGTCGGGGGCGACCCGGATCAGGTGGACGGGCGCACAGCCTTCGACGGTCTGCGCCGGGGGGATGAGACCGCCCGCCGGGTCGTTGACAGCTTCTGCCGGTATCTGGCTTGCGGCATCACCAACATCGTAAACATCTTTCAGCCGGAGATCCTTTCCGTGGGCGGCGGGATCTCCGCCGAGGGCGAAACCCTTCTGGCGCCCGTGCGGGAGATCCTGGAGCGGGAGGAATATTCCCGGAACTGCGTCAAGCGCACGGAGCTGAAAAAAGCCGTGTTAGGCAATGACGCCGGCATCATCGGCGCCGCCTTTTTGTGGCGATGACGGCTCTCTCCGCACTGCTCGCCGTCAAGGAGCGCCTGGTGCGGGACGGATCTCTTTCCAAGGGGGATCTCTCCGTTTCCGAAGCCGCTCTTTCCGGGATGACGGGCTTTAAAACGGGAGGGCGCGCCGCCGTGGCTCAGCCCATGACGGAGCGTGGACTCATCGCCCTGATGGGCGCATTGCGCCGGGAAAAACTGCCCTTTTTCATTTTGGGGAACGGTACCAACGTCCTTGCCATGGACGAGGGCTATGACGGAGTCGTGGTCTGTGTGACCCGGTTGAAACGGATGCAGGTGGTGGGGGAAAAGCTTTACGCCGCTTGCGGAGCCGGGCTTACCGCGGCGTCCAGTTATGCCGAAAAAAACGAATTGACCGGGCTGGAATTCGCCTACGGCATTCCCGGAACGGTGGGGGGCGCGGTCTTTATGAACGCGGGCGCCTATGACGGGGAGTGCAAAAACGTGGTTACGAGTGTGCGCGCCCTGACCCCGGACGGGGAAGTGACGGTCCTTTCCGGCGACGGGTTGGGATTCGGCTATCGGGAGAGCGCCTTTCAGAACAACGGGTGCGTGATCCTGTCCGCGGAGTTTTCTCTCACCAAGGGAGAGCGGAGCGTGATCCGCGCCAAAATGGACGACTTTTTAGGGCGCCGAAAGGAAAAGCAGCCCCTGGAGTATCCCAGCTGCGGCTCCACCTTCAAGCGCTACCCCGGCTATTTTACAGCCAAGCTCATCGATGAAGCGGGGCTGAAGGGCGCCCGCGTGGGGGGTGCTATGGTGTCGGAAAAGCACGCGGGTTTTTTGATCAATTACGACGGCGCCACCAGCCGGGACATTCTGGATCTCATCGACGTGGTGAAGAGCGCCATCCGGGAAAAGAACGGGATCGACATTTCCTGTGAGATCCGTTTTTTGAGATGAAAAACAGTTATTCCGCCTCCGTTCGGGAGGAACTGATCCGCCGCACCTTTGCGGAACTGGGGATCGAAGAAAAGGGTAAGGAACGCCTGAAGCCCTGCTGCGGGGACGCTTTTCTGCGCGGCGCTTTCCTCTGTGCCGGGGAAGTGCGGGGGGAGGAGATCGCCCTCGCCCGGGGACGGCAGGATCTCTCTGTGCTTTGTGCCCATATCCTGGCGCGCTTCTACGGAGAGGACGCGGGCTTTCTGCCGGACGGCGCCGTGCATCCCCTGTGCTTGTCCGCGCGTTTTGCCGCCGCTTTTTTATCCGGCGGCGGGGTGTGTGAAGACTGCCGGAAGCTGTTTTTGCGGGCGGCGTTTCTGGCTTGCGGCACCGTGACGGACCCGGCGAAGGGCTACCGCGCCGTTTTTCGCTGCGCAAGCGAGGAAGCGGAACGGGAAATACGGGACGCTTTGAATGGTTTTTCGCTGGAGCCCGGTGCTAGCCGAACGAAAAAAGGACGGTTGGTATACGTCAAAAAAGGGGAAAAGCTCTGTGATCTTCTGGTCGTATTGGGGGCGCCCCGCCATTCCATGCGCCTGCAGGAATATATGGTGGAAACCAGCTTTCGCTCCGAGCAGCAGCGCAAGGTGAATTCAGAGCTTGCCAACGTGCAGAAAGTGGTGAACGGCGCTCAGGGCGTCATTGCCGACATTCGCTTTCTGACGGAACGGGGCGTTCTGGACGCCATGCCGCTCCCTTTGCGGGAGGCGGCGCGGCTGCGCCTGGAAAATCCGGATCTGTCTCTCAAGGAGCTGTGCCGGCTGTTTCCGGGATCCATCAGTAAATCCGGTCTCAACCACAGACTGCAGAAGCTCTCGGCAAGAGCCGGGGAGATCCGGGAGGAGGAGAAGAAAAAGTGAAAGATACGTCCGGCGATTTTTTCGCCCTACTGTTCCAGATGAAAAACATCGTTCGTTGGGGGCTGATGTATAACACTCAGCAGGAAAACCTCAGTGAACACGCCGCGGAATGCGCCATCCTTGCCCACGCCTTGGCGCTGATCGGAAACGATCGCTTCGGAAAGCACTTCGATCCCCTGCGCCTTTTGGGCGCCGGGCTGTATCACGATATGAACGAAGTTTTGACGGGGGATCTGCCCACGCCGGTGAAGTACTATAACGAGGATATCCGCCGGTCTTATAAGGAGATCGAGGCGGTGAGCGAGGAGAAAATGCTCTCTCTTTTGGCGCCGTCCCTGCAAAAAGAGTATCGCGCGCTTCTGGATCTTACGCCGGAGGAGAAAAAGATCGTCAAAGGCGCCGACAAGCTTTGCGCTTATATCAAGTGTTTGCTGGAACTGGAGCGGGGCAACAAGGAATTTGCCGTTGCCTGCCGGGTGAACGAAAGAAGCCTGAAGGCGTTCGGCTCCGAAGAGGTGGACTACTTTATGGAACATATGCTCTCCTCCTTCATCAAGAACATCGACGAGGTCAGCCTGTAACGATGAAGCAGGTGGTTTTCGCGGTAACGGAATGCAATCCGTTCCACAACGGGCATCGCGCGTTTTTTGACGAGATCCGCCGGCGCTTTCCGGAGAGAGGGATCGTTTGCATCCAATCCGGGTCCTTCGTCCAACGGGGCGAATTCGCCGTTGCGGATAAATACGCCCGGGGAGAGGAAGCGGTACGGGGCGGCGCGGACCTTGTGTTGGAGTTGATCCCGCCTTACTGCGCCCTGTCGGGGGAAGCCTTTGCCGCCGCCGCCGTACACGTGGCGTCAGGCATCGGATTGGAGGGGATCTTGGCGTTCGGCAGTGAAGTGCCGGAAACGGAAGACCTGCAAATCATATCCCGCCGTCTGGCGGAGCGTTCCTTTGAAGAGGCGTTACGGACTCGGCTGGAAAAAGCGCCCGGAGAGGGGTATCCCGCCGCCCGCGCCGCCTTGTATGAGGAGCGGTACGGCGCCTGCCCGGCGCTTTCTCTTCCCAATGCGTCCCTGGGACTTTCTTACCTTGCCGCCATAGAACGGGAAGAAAGGAAAATGGATGCGGTCGCGCTCCCCAGAAAAGAAGGAGAGACTTTTACTTCCGCTACCCGTATCCGCGCCCTTCTGCGGGAAGGAAAGGCGGGCGTTGCGGCACGGTTTTTGCCGGTGTACGAGTTGGGGCGCTTGTTTGAAAATCGGGCGCCGGTGAAGGCGTTTCCGCCGGAGGAGACCCTTTTGTATCTGCTGAACGCCCTGTCCCGGGAGGAGATCGCCTCCTGTTACGGGATGGCGCCGTTGGCGGATCGCGCAAAGGAATTGGCGCGTTCCGCGCGGTCTTTCCGGGAGATCTATGAGGGCTTGAAGGCGGCGCATTTGACGGATTCCCGCATTCGCCGCTCCCTTTTGGCGCTGCTTTTGCGAACGCCCCGGGGCATGGAAGAGACCCTGCCGCCGTACGCCGCTGTTTTGGCAGCCAATGAAACGGGCAGAGCCATTCTCGCTTCCGCGCGGGGCGCGGACGGGGGCGTGCGCCTTGTGACCAAGCCGGCGGACGCGCTGCGGGATCCCGCTTTGGCGGAAGCGGCAAACCGCGCCGCCTTTGCAGACTCCCTTTACGCCATGGCGCAGGGACTCCCCGGAAACCATTTTTTGCGGCAATCGCCGCGTATGCTGTAGACGGGGAAAACATTTCCACGCCGGCTTTTCTTGACACGAAAACGGGAACGTGCTACCATCGATCTGTAAATGATGTCGATTTTTATCAAAAAAGAAAGGAAACCGCTTGTGAAACGACGGATAAAGCGCCTGACAAGTTTGGCTTTGTGCCTGCTGCTTTTATGCCCCTGGCAGGTGTTTGCAGCCAACGATACCGTTGCCACGGTGACGGGGGACGGGGTCGTCCTGCGGGAACGCGCCGGGAACGGTTTCGCCGCCGTGAACCTCGCCGGGGAACAGGTGGTTTTGCAAAAGGGCGACACGGTGGAGCTTCTCTCCGGGGCGGAACAAAGCGAGGAGGGGGACGCGTCCGTCTGGTATTTCGTGATTTACAGTTTTAAGGGAAGTAATCTGACCGGCTACGTGCGTGCCGATCAACTGAGCATAGCGGCGCCGGAAGCCGGAAAAGCGGTGATCGCCTTTTCCGGGAGCGAGTCGGTTTTGGAAGGGCAGAGCGTTTCCGTTTCTTTTTCCGTGACCTCCTCCACCGCCATGGGCGCCTGGCTGATCCGCGTCAGCTTCGACGCCGACGCCCTGGAATACGTTTCCGGTGCGGACAACGCCTCGGCAGGGGAATTGCTGTTTTGCGATTCCTCCGACGGAGCCACCGCCGTGACCAAAAATCTCACATTTACAGCGAAACAGGCAGGAGAGACCGCTCTTTCCGTTTCCTCCGCTCAAGTGATCTCCTATGAATCCGAGTCCGAGATGGAAATAGACGCGTCGTCTCTTTCTCTCACCGTCATCCCCCGGCACGATCCCGTCTGGGGGAAAGCAAGCTACACCTGGTCGGACGATCTTTCCACCTGCACGGCGACCCATCGCTGCACCGTTTGCGGGGAGGAGGAATGGGATACCGCCACCGTCATCGTCTCGCCCCGAGCCGCCACCTGCCAGGCGCCCGCCGCGACGGTGTACACCGCCTCGTTTTTCGTGGAGGACTTTGAAGAGCAGATCCGGGTGGTGGAGGTGAATGAGGCGCTGGCGCCCCATACCTGGAACGCGCCGCAATACGTGTGGACGGAAAGCGGTCAATGCATCGCTTCTCACACCTGTTCGGTCTGCGGGAAAGCGGAATCGGAATACGGCGCGGTGACGACCCGGATCAAAACTGCCGCCACCGAAACGGAGCCCGGCGTTCGCTCTTTCACCGCCGTCTTTACCAACGCCGCCTTTGAGACACAGTATTTGGAAAAGCCCGTTCCCTTTGCGGGAAACGTGCTGTGGGGCGACGCCAACGGGGATGGAGCGATTAGCAGTAAGGATATTGTCCGCTTGAAAAACTATCTGGCAAATCTGGATGATAAGACGGGCGCTTCCACCGTGGAGATCCAACCCGGTGCCGACGCCAACGGAGACGGAACGGTCAGCAGCAAGGATATTGTTCGCTTGAAAAACTATCTGGCGAATTTGGATGATGAGACCGGCGCTTCCACCGTCCTTTTGGGGCCCGCCGCTTGATGGAAAAAGAAGGAGGAAAACAGACGTGAAACAAGTCTTTCGGCGCCTTTGCGCCTTGATCCTGTGTCTTGCCGTGATGCTGCCTGCCACGGCGGTGTTTTCCTACGCTTCTACGCCCGGGGCAGTCACCGCAAGCAGCGTTCGGGTGCGCACGGGTCCCGGAACGAATTACAGTGCGGTGACCCACAACGGCGCCGTCATTTACCTGTCCGCCGGGCACGCCGTCACCATCACCGGGGAGATGAGCGCCTCCGACAGCGACGGCTACCGCTGGTACCCCGTTTCATTCAACTACGGCGGCGCATCTTACAGCGGATTTATCCGGGAGGATCTTATGGGGCTTTCCGCACAGCCCGTTTCCCCCGCCGTCAACGAAGATTTTGAAGCCCAGCTCGCCGCTTTTCCGGAAAGCTACCGTCCCTACCTGATCGCCCTTCATAACGCGCACCCGTCCTGGAATTTTGAGGCGATGAACACCGGCTTTCAATGGGCGTACGTTCAGGGGAAGGAAAATCAACTGGGATACAGTCTGATCCAGACGAGCGTCCTTTCCTACCGGTCCACGGCGGAGTATTGTTACGACTGGTATACCGACGTGTATTATCCCCGGGAGGGTAGCAGCTGGTATCAGGCGGCGCCGGAAGTGGTAGCCTACTATATGGATCCCCGGAATTTTTTGAACGAGAACGACATTTTTCAGTTTGAAAAGCTTTCCTACATCGGGACGGATCAGATCCGCGGCGGCGTGGCGTCCATGCTCTCCGGATCCTTTATGGATAACGCGTATACCACGGATTTCGACGGCAAATCCGTTTCCTACGTCGACACCTTTATGGCGGCGGGAGAAGCGTTTAACGTCAACCCCATCCACATCCTGGCGCGATGCATCCAGGAGGTGGGTAAATCCGGCAACGCCGCCGGCACAAGAGGAAATTATCCCGGCTTTGCGGGAATATACAACTTCTTCAACATCGGCGCCAACACCGGCGCGGAAGACGGCTTGCGATACGCCGCCAAAACGGACGCGGACAGTTTTCGACCCTGGAACACCCAGTATAAAGCCATTATGGGCGGCGCCAAGTTCATCGCCGGGTCTTACATTGCCGTGGGGCAGGACACACTTTACCTGCAGAAATTCAACGTGACCACCAGAAACTCTTTCAGACATCAATATATGTCCAACGTCCAGGCGGCATGGTCGGAAGGGCGCACCACCCGGAAGGGCTACGCCGGCGCCGGATTGATCGATTCCGCCTTCACCTTCCGCATCCCGGTGTACGAGAATATGCCGGAGCATTGCTATCTGCCCGCCGCGGCAGGCAGTCCCAACGCGTACCTGAGCGCCCTGTCCGTGGACGGATACGCCTTTGCGGAGGAATTCCAGCCTTGGCGCACCACCTATAACATTCGCCTGTCCGAGATCGTGCCCAGCCTGACCGTGCGGGCAAGCTGCATCAGCTCCACCGCCGCCGCCTCCGGCAATGTGGGGACCGTGTGGCTGACCGCGGGCGTTTTGAACGAATTAAAGGTGGTTTGCACCGCCGCGGCGGGATACACCCGGATCTACACCATCCTCGTGGACGTGCCCACCGACGGCTCCGGGTGGAATCCTTTCCTGAATATCGATGAAGAGGCAAAGCTTGTTTCCGGCATCAGCCCCGGAACCACCCGGGATGGGCTGATGAGCGATCTGAGTTTGTTCGGAAAAGCCCGGGCGCAGCTTTTGACGCCGGACGGGAACGAAACGTTGGGGATCGTGACCACCGGGCAGACCCTTCGGTATTTTGACGGAGAAAGCGCCACGGACTACACCGTGATCATCTACGGCGACGTATTTCCGGACGGCGCCTTGAATGAAGCGGATCTGGACGCCCTCAGGGACGTTTTGCTGGAGAAGAGCGATCCCGGCGCCGCCGTTTTGAGGGCTGCGGATATCGACCACGACGGCGAGGTGGACGCCGCTGACCTTCTTCACCTGCACAAGGACGTAAAAGGACAGCTTAAGATCAGTCAGTCTTGACAAAAGACGGGACGGGTGGAAAAAAGTCGATCCGTCCCGTGAAAAAACTTTTATAAAACGCTTGACAATTTCTCTGCGGTTTGGTATACTTGCAAAGTCGCGAGTGAGGGAAATGCCTCTGTAGCTCAGTTGGTAGAGCAGGGGACTGAAAATCCCCGTGTCGTTGG
>CAMPCJ010000068.1 GCA_946645685.1 uncultured Clostridia bacterium
GTTACCACCGCCGCTTCTACGGTAGATACCAAAAAACAAGCCATATTTACCTCCTGAAGAACAGAACTTTAATTTACCGGCAGACAAATAAACCTGCCGCATCGGCACGCATTATTCCCACTCGATGGTGGCGACGGGCTTCGGGGAAAGATCGTACAAGACCCGGTTGACGCCCTTCACCTCGGAAAGAATGCGATCGGTGATCTTGTGGAGCAGGGCGTAGGGGATCTCTTCGATGGTGGCAGAGGTTGCGTCCACGGAGTTCACCGCCCGCAGGATGACCGGCCACTCAAAGGTGCGCTTGCCGTCCTTGATGCCCGTGGATTTGAAATCGGGCACCACGGTGAAGTACTGCCACACCTTGCCCTCCAGCCCGGCTGCGGCAAATTCCTCCCGGAGAATGGCGTCCGCCTCCCGCAGAGCTTCCAGGCGGTCCCGGGTGATGGCGCCCACGCAGCGCACGCCCAGACCGGGTCCGGGGAAGGGCTGACGGTAAACCATGTTGTCCGGCAGACCTAATTCCTTACCCACCACGCGCACTTCGTCCTTATACAGAAGCTTGACGGGCTCCACCAGCTCGAATTTCAGATCTTCCGGCATGCCGCCCACGTTGTGGTGCGCCTTCACGCCGTCTTTGCTTTCCAGAATATCGGGGTAAATGGTGCCTTGCGCCAGAAATTTGATCCCCGTCAGTTTTTTGGCTTCGTCAGCGAACACGTCGATGAATTCCTTGCCGATGATCTTCCGCTTTGTTTCGGGATCGGCGACCCCGGCGAGCTTATCCAGAAAGCGATCCACCGCGTCCACGTAGATCAGGTTGGCGTCCATTTCGTCCCGGAAGACCTTCACCACCTGCTCCGGCTCTCCTTTGCGAAGAAGCCCGTGGTTCACGTGCACGCAAACCAAATTTTTCCCGATGGCGCGGATCAGTAGCGCCGCCACCACGGAAGAATCCACCCCGCCGGAGAGGGCGAGCAAGACCTTTCCGTCCCCCACCTGCTTCCGGATGGCTTCCACCTGTTCCTGAATAAACGCCTGCGCCAATTCGGGCGTGGTGATACGTTTCATCGTTTCGGGTCTGACGTCGGTTTGCATAGCTTTATCTCCTTTATTTTTTCTACCCTTACATTGTACTGTATCCGGCGGCATATTTCAAGATTTTGACAAAAAAATTCACATCTCTTTTGAAAAAGCGGAGCCTGTCAAGGCTCCGCTTTTTCAATTTTCTCCGGATCGGTCGTCTCACCGGACAGGCAAAACGATGTGCCGAAAATGATCAAGGTGGATCCGATTATCTCTGGGAGACGGTAAACAACGAATAGAAATAACCCTTCCGTTCCATCAGTTCTTCAAAGGTCCCCTGTTCCGAAACCTCGCCGTTTTTCAATGCGAACAGACCATTGCAACGGCGCAGGATATGCTCGTCCAGATCGTGAGTCACAATGACGCGGGTGTAGCCGTCCAGCTTCAGAATGGCGTCCAGCACCTCGTGGGAGGTTTCTGCGTCCAGGGACGCCGTTGCCTCGTCCACAAAGAGGACGGGGGTCTTGCGAAGCAGCGCCCGGGCAATGGAGATCCGCTGCCGCTCGCCGCCGGAGAGTCCGGAACCGTTTTCTCCGCAGAGATAGTCCGCGCCCTTTTCGTCCATGAGTTTTTTCAGCCCGGACAGGCGCACGGCGCGTTCGATCTCTTCCTCCGGAAATTCGGAAAACATGGTGATGTTGTCGCGGATCGTGCTGTTGAAGACGAACACGTTCTGCTGGATCATAGACGCCAGGTCGTAGAGCGAGCCGGCGGAAACGGTTTTGAGTTCCTTTCCGTCATAGAGGATCTCCCCCTGATAGTCTCTTGAAGACGCCATCAAAAGGTTCAGGATCGTCGACTTGCCGCTGCCAGAGCCGCCCACCAGCGCAAAGCATCCCCCGGCGGTCAGATCCATGTTTACGTCCCGGAGCACGGGCTTTCCTTCTTCATAGGCAAAGACAAGGTTTTTGATAAAGATCCCTTTGGTGAGACGCGGCGGGATCTGCTCTCCCTCGTCGGAAACGTTTTTGTTCAGCGCCTGTGAAAGCTTGTCGATCAGGGAGTAGGCGGACATCATGCCGGCGAAAAACGTGGGGAACGCCTGGATGGGTCCCAAAACGTAGTTCAAAAGCTGAACGAATACAATGGCGGTGCCTGCCGTGATACCCTTGCCGGAAAGCGCCAGCGCGGCTGCCACAAAGAAAACGCCGAACTGCAGAACGGCTCCTGCAATGCCGGAAGAGTAGCCGACCATCACGTTCACCTTCGTGCGCTTTTTCGAGGCTTTTGCCACGTTGGCGTTGCTTTGGTCGTGCAGTCGGGCAATGCTTTCCTCCGCCTTAAAGCTTTTGATCACGGAAAAGCCCGTGAGGGCGTCCTTCAGCATGCCGGTATAGCTTTCCTTTTGATCGGAAACGTTCTTTTCCGCCTCTGCCGCCCTGTTCCCCAAGACCACGGAGACGATGATGGGCAAAAGGGAAAAGCCGATGGAGATCAGCGTCAGAAGCGGGCTGCACCAAAGCATCAGTCCCAGCGCGCCGACGAAGGCGATGCCCACCTGGATCGTGTTCTGCAAGCGCCCGATAAAGTCCGTCTCGATGGTGTTCACGTCGTTGGAGAGGGCGGAGATATAGAGGGAACTGTTCTCTCCGGCAAAGGCTTGTATCCCTTTTTCCATAAGACGGTCAAAAACGTACGTCCGGTATTGCTTCATCGCCTTTGCCCGGAACTCGGAGAGGAACGTCCTGTCCAGGATCCAGCCCAGCACAAACAGCGCGAACGCGCCTCCCGCGACGATCAGGAGCGTGGTGAAACCGTAGGGGCATGCTCCGGAGATCAGGTCGGCGATCTCCTTGATGAGCCAGGAGATCACAAGATCCGCCGCGGCGCTGCACAAGGCGGCGAGCACAGTCATCGCCAGATTGAATTTGTTGTTCCGGAACAGTTCCTTGAGAAAAGGGCGCCGCAGCGCCCGGATCTCTTTTTTCGTCATGATCGCATTCCTCTCAGTATGATTGATCGTTACCCGGCTGCCTTGTTCCAAAGGGTATTCAACGCCTTTTCATCCATTCGCTTGAACCAAGCTTCGATTTATTCCCACTCCACCGTTGCCGGGGGTTTGGTGGTCACGTCATAGACCACCCGGTTAACGCCTTTCACTTCGTTGGTGATCCGGGCGGACACCCTTGCCAGAATGTCGTAAGGGATCTTCGCCCAGTCCGCCGTCATAAAATCGTCCGTTGTCACAGCGCGGATGACGATCAGATCTTCATAGGTGCGGTGATCGCCCATCACGCCCACGCTTTTCACGCCCGGCAGCACGCAGAAGAATTGCGCCAGATGGGAGTCATAGCCGCATTTGGCGATCTCGTCCCGCAAAACGTAGTCCGCCTCCTGCAAGAGACGCACCTTTTCCGGGGTGATCTCCCCGATGATCCGCACCCCCAGTCCGGGGCCGGGAAAGGGCTGACGCCATACCAGCTCGTGGGGGATGCCCAGCTTTTCGCCCACCCGGCGCACCTCGTCCTTGAACAGATCCGCCAGGGGCTCGATGATCCCGAGAAAATCCACGTCCTCGGGCATTTTCACCTTGTTGTGATGGGTCTTGATCTTATCCGCGTCCCCCTTGCCGGATTCCACCCGGTCGGGGTAAATGGTGCCCTGGGCGAAGAAACCTCTGTCGTTCTGCCGGCGGATCTCATCCCAGAATACCCGGTAAAACGCCGTACCGATGATCCTGCGCTTTTCCTCCGGGTCGCTTACCCCCTTCAATTCCCGATAAAACACCTCCCGGGCGTTCACCCGGACGAAGTTCATATCGAAGAGACGGGTAAAGGTCTCCTCCACAAAATCCCCTTCGTCTTTCCGCATCAAGCCCTGATCCACAAAAACGCAGGTGAGCTGCTTGCCCACGGCACGGCTGATCAGCGCCGCCGCCACAGAGGAATCCACGCCCCCGGAAAGCCCCAGGATCACTTTCTTATCCCCGATCTGCTCCCGCAGAGCTTTGACGCTGTCCTCGATGAAAGAGTCCATTTGCCACTCGCCCTTGCAGCCGCACACCTCAAAAAGAAAGTTTTCCAGCATCCGGTCGCCGAATACGCTGTGCGTCACCTCCGGGTGGAACTGCACGGCGTAGAGGCGCTTGTCCCGGTTTTCAAAAGCGGCGACGGGGCAGTGATCGGTGTGCGCCGTGGGGACAAAGCCCTCGGGAAGCGCCGTCACCCGGTCGGTGTGGCTCATCCAGACGGTGCTGTCGGCGGGCACGCCCCGAAAGAGCAGAGAGTCCCGCTGATCCACCGTAAGCTCGATCTTGCCGTATTCACTGCTTTCCGCCGTTTCCACCTTGCCCCCCGCCATATACGCCGTCAGCTGACAGCCGTAGCAGATCCCCAGAACGGGAACGCCCAGGGATAAAACAGCGGGGTCGTAGTGAGGGGAAGCGGGATCGAACACCGAGTTGGGTCCCCCGGTGAAAATGATGCCTTTGTAGTTCTGCGCCGCCACCGTTTCCAGGGGGGTGGTGTAGGGAAGGATCTCCGCGTATACCCGCTTATCCCGCACCCGCCGGGCGATGAGCTGATTGTATTGACCGCCGAAATCCAGTACCAGAATTTTTTCCATGGTTCCGCCTCAAAGGGGTTGGCTCTTTTATGCGGAAATTGTATCATAAAGCGCCTGGAAAAGCAACGGGAAACGAAAAGAATTTCGGCTTTTTTCTCCCGGCGGCGTCTTTCTTTTCCCCGGTGATTGACAAGTGCCCCGCCGCGTTCTACAATGGAGAAAAACAAGGAGAAAAAGATGATCCAAGTCAGACTGCTCGCCCCGGAGGAACTGCCGGCTGCTTCCGACGTTCTGTGGAAGTCGTACTACGCCGCGGAAAACGGGAAAACGTCTCTGGAGGGTATGACCACCTTCCGGGATCTGGTGGCGCCCCTGTCTCTGCAGATGAACGCCTTTGCCGGAGACGTGTTGTTCTACGGCGCCTTTGACCGGGAAACAATGGTGGGCGTGGGTGCCGTAAAGGACGCCTCTCACGTGCTGCTGCTCTATGTTTTGCCGCAAGAGCAGAGAAGAGGCGTCGGCTCGCGATTGCTGAAAAGGCTGCTGAGGCGAACCGGTGCCGCCGCGGTCACCGTCAACGCCGCGCCTGACGCCGTGCCCTTTTACGAGAAGCACGGCTTTGTCGCGGTGTCATCCCTACAGGTGAAGGACGGGATCCGATTCATCCCTATGATCCTGCGTCGGATCGGGCAGGAAGATTTCGTAAAAAAAGGATAAAAACCATTGTTTCATGAACGTGTGGGTGTTGATAAAGACAAACAAGAAGGACGGCGTCCATCCGGACGCCGTCCTTCTTGTTTGCCGCTCTTATTCGGAAGGCTTGCTCTCCACGTTCAGTTCTTTTGCTACCCTCTCCCGGGAGAAGCCCTGTCCTTTCACTTCCCGGATCTGTGTGATGGTGAGGAAGGCTTCCGGATCCACTGCCAGGATCAGATCCGTGACCTTGTGCAGGTTCCGGGGAGAAGTCACGCAGATCACCGCTTTTTGCTGCTGCTTCATACCGCCCGTCTCAATGTGGGATAAGGTCACGCCCATTCGGGCGTCCGTCAGAAGCCTGGTACGGATCTCATCGTATTTGGGAGATACGGCGAAGACCTCCACCTTTGCTTTGCCGAAGATCATGGCTTTGTCCACCAAAATGCTTTCCAGCACCAGAACGAGCACACCGTACAAAACGGGCTCCGCCTTGTGATACAGCGGCGCCTGCATCCCCACGATGATGATGTCGACCAGCCAAACAAAGACCGCCACCGGCAGGTGTGTCCACTTGGCAAGCACCAGATTTACAATATCCGTGCCTCCGGTGGAGCTGCCCGCCCGCATGACCAGTCCCAGAGAAACACCCATCAATACCCCGGCAAACACCGCCGCAAGCAGGGTGTTATCCGTCATGGCATCGATTCCCTTTATCCGTTGGAACAGACCTAAAAAAAGAGGATAGAGAATGGAACTTACGATGGTGGAAAGAAAGAATTCCCGTCCCAGGATCCAAAGACCGAACAGGAGCAATACCACGTTCATGATCAAAACGGAAAGCGCCGTTTCAAACCCCGTCAGCTTGTGGATCACGATACCGATCCCCGTCGTCCCGCCCATGAGAATGTCGTGGGGAATGATGAACGCGGCTACTAAAAAAGCCAACATGGCGTTTCCCACCAGGATCAGCGCCGTATTCTTGATAAGAGCCATCCATTTGGTTTTTGCTGTTTTTCCCGCTTTCTTTCGTGTCATAAGAATACTCCTTTGCTTATAGTATGTACGAAAAGAGAGATCGTCCTGAAAAAACAAGCCGCTTTCCGAAGAGAAGCGGCTTTATGAAATGGCGCAAAAGGGATCACATCAGGATCTGGGGCTCCCGGCTGCTTTGATCTTCCGTGTAGGGAACGCAAACGAGCTGATCCCGTCCGTTTTCCTTTGCCCGGAACAGAGCGCTGTCGGCTAACCGGAGCACCTGGCGATACTGCATCACCTCGCCGGGTTTTCCAACCACCAAACCAATGCTCACCGTCATGGACGCCGTACCGGCTTGGGTGACGAAGGGATGCTCCCGCACGTTCTTTATGAGGGATCGGCACAGCTCTTCCGCCGTATCGGACGCGTCGATCATCAGCATAAATTCTTCACCGCCCCACCGGGAAAGGGTGCCGCGGCTGCCCACGGTTTCTTTGACCACGTTGACGAACTCCAGGAGAATGTCGTCGCCGACATCGTGCCCGAATTGATCGTTGACCATCTTAAAGTGATCTAAATCCAGCATAGCCATGGCGCGTCCCTTTTCCGCGTTTTGGAAAAACGCGTCCCGAACCCGGCGAAAGCCGTAACGATTGTAAATTCCCGTCAGCGGATCGTGAATATACAACTGCTCATAACCGTCCCTGGCACGTTCCAGCGCGTTGTGGGTAGCGTGGCGGAGCGTTTCGAACATCAGGGAAGCGGCGAACAACACCAAGAACAAAATCGGAAAGCGAAGCCGGAAAGCAGCGCTGTAGGGAAAATGAAGGAAAGAAAAGCCCCACGGCGTCCATAAAAAGAAGATCATTATCAGGAACGCGAGCAGGCAGAACAAGGCGCCCTTCTTCCGCCGGAATAACAGCATCGAAAAGCTCGGCACCATGCAGATCCAAAGAATGCTGAAACCATCCGGCTCCCCGGTGACGGTGAGGAAACCCAGGAGAAAGAGCAACTCCGCGATCAGAACGTTCTCAGCCGCCACCCGCCGCCCGGGACGTTCATCATACAAAAACAGGTTGACCAGGCACAGCGCGGCAAAGCCCACCAACGCCCAGGGAAAAGAAGTCCTGTAAACGATGGCGTCCACAAGCGCCATCCCCATCGAAACAACAGACAAAAGAATGCAGGTGGAGCGAAAGAGAAGCTTTTGAAGTTTTTCTTCATCCTCTGCGATATGCGCGATTTTATGGCGTAAACGATTAAAAAGAGAATTGTGTTTCATGACTGTCTAAACTGCCTCCGTTTGAAGGCGACCTTTGCCTTTCGACCGGATCCCGAAAAGCCGTATCCCACCAACAAACATTCCTTCACATTTGCAACTTTATCTTATATGATGAAACGGGTTTTGTCAACCGTTGTTTTGAGATCAAGCGTCCCGGAGCAGCCGAAAAAAAGAAGTTCGAGCAGCCTTATCGAGCCTGCTCACCTACATACGAAAACAGAAAAGCGTGGATCCAAGCATCGCCTTACGGGGTCTTCTTTCGGGCAGAAGCCCGTGTCCGCTTTACAAAGTTCTATGGTACGGACAGAACATGGCAAATAATGATTGAAAAAACCGGCGAATTCGATTATAATCAAAGAAGCAGCCATGGAGGGTTAAAAAATGAAGTTGATTGAATTAAAGTGTCCGAATTGCAATTCAGCCATGCGGGTTAACCATGATACGAAAGAGGCAGTATGCGATTTCTGCGGAGCAAAATTTGCTATGGATGATGAGGCGCAGCATATTCATTATGAGAATGCTGAGCAAGCAGGATACGAGTTCGAAAAGGGCAGACAAAGAGCTCAGGCAGAACAATTTCAAAGTATTCAAGGTCAACAAACTTATGTTCAGCCAAAAAAGAGAAAAACCTGGTTATGGGTATTAGGATGGATATTCATTTATCCCGTTCCCTTAACAATAATAATGCTTAAGAATAAGGAAATGAATAAATGGCTGCGCATTGGAATAATTGCCGTAGCTTGGATCGTATATCTCATTCTTGGATACAGGGGTTCTGCATAAACCAAGTTCTCCTTATAAAGCTGAATGATCATATAAAGACGCTGTTTGCAAGGTATAAATATGGGAGCGTCAACCTTCTTTTAAGCAACAAAAGACCACCCGAAAACCCGGGTGGTCTTTCGTTGGTCGGAGTGTTCATAACGCAAGTGAATTTGATTCTTTGCTCATTTTTTCCGCTTGTTTTTCAAGTGCGCGGTAGTCGATTTTGCCGATGGGGGTAAGAGGTAAAGAATCCACAAAAACAAAATCAATCGGCTGTGCGTATTCCGGCAGTTCCTTTTGACACAACTCAAACAGTTCGTCTTTTGCCGATGTTTTATCACATTGCTCATTCAAAACCACAAAGGCAAGCGGCAATTGTCCTTGAGAATTGCTTTTATCTCGCATTCCTACCGTACAACACGCAGATACATAAGGATTCTTAAGGATAACCGTCTCAATAACACTTGGAAACACTTTGAAACCGTCACTTCGAATAATCATTCTTTTAAGTCGGCCTTTTATGTAGATACAGCCGTCCTCATCAATACTTCCAAGGTCGCCAGAATGCAACCATAATTGATTGCCTGTGTGTTTTTTTAACATTTGTTGAGTTTCATTTGGATTACCGTAATAACCAAGCATAATATGCGGTCCCTGCATACAGATTTCTCCTTCTTGGTTATATCCAAGTTCTTCGCCGGTATCAGGGTTAAAAACGGCAACAACAGAATGAGTAAAAGGAATGCCAACACATCCCACTTTGTTATAATCTTTTTGTGCGGTAGCGCATACAGCAGCGCATATCTCTGTCATACCATAACCCTTGATTAAACCTGAATGACAATTATGTGATCTAAGGAATTGACTCACAGTTTCTTCAAAGTGAACTTCAGTACCATCGCCACCGACAATCGGAGACAGAAGAAACGACAAGTCTTGTTTCTTCATTCTATGGCTATGCACAATGGTGTTATAGTGCGATGGAACACCGGCAATATGATTTGGCTTATACTTTAGTAGCAATCGGTCATATTTTGCAGGATCAAATTTTGGTAAAACAATTAAAACCATACCTTTGCACAACGGCAAATGCAGACCATTTCCAATCCCATATGCAATGAATGGAGGCATAACGCCAAGCCATTTATGCTTTCTTTGAAAATCAAATCCACTTAGATCACATTGAACCGTAGAAGCATTTAGATTCTCGTTTGAAAGCATAACACCTTTCGGTGTTCCGGTTGTACCGCCGGTATGAACGATGACACAGCAGGTGTTCTTTTTGTATGATGAATATGTAGGGGTTTTGTCTTTGCCGGTTATGATAAAATCTGTCCAATTGATACATTGCTCGGACAGTTTAGATGTGGCACCTTTGATTTTATTTGAAAGCAAGAATAATGCTTTTTTCGGTTGCGGTAAAGAATCAGCAGGAGAAACAACGATAATTCTTTGCACATTTGTGCCTACAATTGCATTTTCAATTTTAGGTAGAGCGGCATCAATGGTTAGAACGAGTTTTGCATCAACTTCCGAAATGTAGTGTTTGATACCCTCTGTGCTTGTGCGAGGATCGACCATGTT
>CAMPCJ010000069.1 GCA_946645685.1 uncultured Clostridia bacterium
CCGGAGGCAACGGTGGTGCGGTTTGCCGCGGAAGACGTCCTTACGGGAAGCCTGCCCCCCGTGGACGATAACGAAACGCCCGTGGCTCTGTAAGCCGCGTCTTTCATTTTGCGTGTTGATCCGGCGGCGCACCTGTTTTTCAGGCGCGCCGTTTTTGTTTTTGGTCAAAGGAGAAAGTTATGATCGTATGTAAATTCGGCGGCTCCAGCATGGCAAACGCCGAGCGGGTGCGGGCGGCGGCGGACATCGTCCGTGCCGAGGCGGGTCGCCGCTACGCCGTGGTCTCCGCCCCGGGCAAGCGGGACAAGCAGGACGAAAAAGTCACGGATCTGCTCATCCGCTGTCAAAAGCTGGGGGAGCGGGGGCTGGACTTCACCGCGCCTTTTGCCGCCGTGCGGACGCGCTTTTGCGAGCTGGTGGCGTCTTTGGGGCTGAATTTGGATCTGACGGAGGATCTGGCGGCGCTGGAGGCGCGCCTGAAAAACGGCGCTACCCGGGACTTTGCCGCTTCCCGGGGGGAGTATTTCAACGCCAAGATCTTCGCCGCCGAGCTGGGCTTTGCCTTTCTGGACGCCCGGGAGCTGGTGGCGTTTGACGAAAAGGGCGAGCTTTTGATGGAGGAGACCGTCGCCCGCCTTGCCGCCGCTTTGAAAAAAACGCCCCGGGCGGTGATCCCGGGCTTCTACGGCTCCCATCCCGACGGGAGCGTGTGCGTGTTCAGCCGGGGCGGGTCGGACGTGACCGGGTCGCTGGTGGCTGCCGCCGCCAAGGCGGATCTCTATGAAAACTGGACGGACGTTTCCGGCATCCTCATGGCGGACCCCCGGATCGTCCGGGACGCCAGGACCATTCCCATCGTGACCTATCAGGAGCTGCGGGAGCTTTCCTATATGGGCGCCACCGTGCTTCACGAAGACGCGGTGTTCCCCGTGAGACGGCTGGGCATCCCCATCCGCATCTGCAACACCGCCCGCCCCGGGGACGACGGCACCCTCATCGTGGCGGACGCCCCCGGGAAGACCGGGGCGGTCACCGGGATCGCCGGGAAGAAGGGCTTTACGGCGCTGTATGTGGAAAAGGATCGGATGAACGCCCAGATCGGCTTCGGCAGGCGGGTGCTTTCCGTGCTGGAGGAGATGGAGCTTTCCTTTGAGCATCTGCCCACCGGCATCGACACCCTGTCCGTTTTGATGGAGACGGAAGCGGTGCGGGGAAAAGAGAACGAGGTCCTGTCCCGGATCCACGCCGCCGTGGGACCCGACCGGACGCATCTGGAGGAGGGCATCGCCCTCATCGCCGTGGTGGGGCGCGGCATGGTGCATTCCCCCGGCTGTGCGGCGCGCCTGTTTTCCGGGCTTGCCAAGGCGGGGATCAACGTGAAGCTCATCGACCAGGGCTCCAGCCAGATCAACATCATCGTGGGCGTGGACGAAGGGGACTATGAACGGGCGCTGGAAGCGATCTACCGGGAATTCGTTCCCGTGGAACTGTAAGAAAAGGGCGTTATGAAGAAGGAGAAAACCATGCTTTGCAAAAATCTGACCGTGTCCCCGGAGGGACAGCTTTCCTTTGCCGGCGTGAAGGTGGACAAGGCGCTGCTCGCCGCGTTCGGCTCGCCGCTGTATCTGATGGACGAGGGGCGCATCCGGGAAAAATGCGCCGTTTACCGGGAGGCGATGAAGGAAGCCTTCGGGAAGGACTCCTTCCCCATTTACGCGTCCAAGGCGTGCTGCTTTAAAGAGATGTACCGCATCATCGGCTCCGAGGGGCTGGGCGCCGACGTGGTCAGCGCCGGCGAGATCGCCACCGCCCGGGCGGCGGGCTTCGATATGGAAAAAGTCTTTTACCACGGCAACAGCAAGTCCGACGAGGAATTGCGCTTCGCCCTGGAAGCGGGAGTGGGCTGCATCGTGGTGGACGGCAGAGAAGAACTTGCCGCGCTGGAGCGCCTCGCCCGGGAAGCGAACAAGAAGCAAAAGATCCTTTTGCGGATCACCCCCGGCATCGACCCCCACACCTTCGCGGAGGTGGCGACGGGGCAGGTGGACTCCAAATTCGGGGAAGCCGTGGAGACCGGGCAGGCGGCGCGCTTCGTGGAAGCGGCGCTGGAGGCGACAAAGCGGGGCGCCGTGGAGCTGGTCGGCTTCCATTGCCACGTTGGCTCCCAGGTGCATGACGCGGACGTGTTCATCCGCTCGGCGGAAAAGATGCTTACCTTTATCGCGGATATGAAAGAAGCGTGGGGCTATGAGCCCGCTATTCTGGACCTGGGCGGCGGCTACGGTGTGCGCTATACCGAAGCGGATCCCGATTTCGACCTGGCGCAAAGCATCCGGGAGATCGGGCGTTCCCTGAAGGCGCTTTGCCGGGAGAAGGGGCAAACCCTTCCCGCCGTCATCCTGGAGCCGGGGCGCAGTCTGGTGGCGGACGCGGGGTTGACCCTCTATACCGTCAACTGCACCAAGCGCATTCCCGGGTATAAGAATTACGTGGCGGTGGACGGCGGCATGGGGGACAATCCCCGCTTCGCTCTGTATGAGTCGCCATACACCCTGGTGATGCCCGAGCGGATGAACGAGCCCTGCACCACCGTCTACGACGTGGTGGGCAAGTTCTGCGAAAGCGGCGACGTGATCCAGCCGGGCGTATCGCTGCCCGATACGATCCGCCGGGGGGATCTGATCGCCACCCTCACCACCGGCGCCTACAACTACTCCATGGCGTCCCACTACAACCGGGTGCCCAAGCTCCCCGTGATCCTGATCCGGGACGGGGCGTGCCGGGTGGCGGTGAAGCGGGAGACCCTCGCCGACCTCTACGCCTTCGACGTTTGAGCGGCACGACCTTCACCCGATAAAAAAGGACCCGTAAGTCCCTTGACTTACGGGTCCTTTTTGCGCCCTTCTCAAAGAAGATCGGAAAGTCCGGAGAGGGAGGGCATTCTGCCGGAGGACAGGCTGCCTGCGGCGGAGGGAATGAGACGGAACAGTTCGTAGCACACCCAGCGGTCGTTCACCTTGATCATATGCAGGGAGGCATCGTGTTCCTCGGGCTTGTCCAGCTTCTTGCCGGTGATCTTGACGACAAAGTCCACTTTGTACCCGTCGGTGACCTTCAGATACTTCAGATCCTTCCCGACGCCCACCGCGGCTTCAAACAACTGCTTCACTTCCTTTTCGGACAGCCCGATGTAAGAGCCGATCTGCTTGAAGTAGTCGCTGTATTCGGACACGTCCATCGCGGAGAGGCGCTTGAACGCTTCCCGCAGTTCCTCCTGCGCCTCTTCCAGATCCTCCTTGTCCATCTTGTCCTTGTTTTCGGTAACGATCTTCAGCTTCCAGTTCTTGCCGTACTGGTCTTCGACGGTTTCAAAAAGCTCTTCTTGATACTCTTTGACGGTCTTATCCTGTACCTTGATCTTGTTGATGAGTTTGTAAAGGACGTTGACGTTTTTGGAGGACAGACCGTTGAAGGCGTCTTTCACCAAACCGACGGCGTCCTTCTTGTTGACGGCGCTTTCCACCTTGGTAAGGGGCGTTTCGGGCTTGTTGCCGCTCCCGCCGAAAACGGCGAAGAGAACGGCGGCGAGAACCACCGCGCAGGCGATGATGCCGACGATGAGACCGATGCGCTTTTTTCCGCCCGTTCCGCCCGTCCGGTACGGGGTCTGACCGGGGTACCCGGGCGCCTGAGGCGGCTGATATTGAGGCGTCTGATCCTGGGGCGGCTGATACGGAGGTGCCTGATCCTGGGGTGCCTGAGGCGCCTGATACTGGGGCGCCTGATCCTGGGGGGTCGGGGTCGGGAAGTTGTTGTCCATACGTTCCTCCAAATTAAAAAATTTTTTTGGTTTGCCTATGACAGAAAAAAGGGTTTGCCGGGTCGGAAGATCCGCGCCCGCTCGCGGCGGGGACTGTCAAAAGTCCCGTCAGTCAAGCAGTTCCTCAAAGCTTTCGAGGAAGCCGTCCGCCTCCTTGCGGATGGCTTCTTCATCGTCCCGCTCGGATTCGTCCGCCACGCCGATGACCTCCATCCCCGCCGCCTTGGCGGCACGGAGCGCCAGCAGGTTGTCGTCAAAGAACGTCACGTCCGTGGGGGAAATGCCCTGGAGCTGACACAGGGCGATGTAAATGCCCATCTGGTGCTTGGGGGCGTCGAAATCGTCGGTGGTGTAAATGTGGTCGAACAGATCCAGGATCCCGTTGCTGCGCAGGCAGGGCACACAGCACGCCTTGGGACAACCGGTGACCACGAACATCCGGGTGCCCTTCTCCTTCTGCCGGGTGAGAAAGTCCTTCACCCCGCGCTTGAGACGGACGTCGCTGGCGTACGCCTGCCGCATATCCAGCCGCGCCGCCAGGGAACGCCTGTCCCCCTTACAGCCCAGGGACAGCATCACGTCCAAGATCTCGCCGATGGTCATGGGGGCGGTGAGCCGCACGATGTCCTCCGGTACGGCGGCGCCGTCCTCCTTCAAAACTCTTGTAATGGCTTCGGTATACACGGGCATGGAGTCCGTCAGGGTGCCGTCCATATCAAAAAGCAGGTGTTTGCGCATGGGTCTCTCCTTGTTCACTCCGTCTCCGGCGGCTCGTTTTCTTCTTCTTTTTCTTCCCCGGGGGAGGATACGTCGATGCGCAGTTTTTCCACCCGATGCTCGTCCGCCTCCAGCACGGTGACGGTGAGGGTCTGATAGGTAAAGGAGTCGCCCTTTTCCGGGAATTTGTCCAAAACCTCCGTCGCCCAGCCCCCCACGGTGGTGTAGGCGCTCTCAAAATCGTCGGCGGCAAAGCCGATCTCTTCAAAGACGTCCTCGATGTTGGCGGAGCCGTCCACCTCAAAGGAGTTGCCCCGGCGGATCACGTCTTCCTCCACCTCGTCCCGCTCGTCGTAGATCTCGCCCACGATCTCTTCCAGGATGTCCTCCATGGTAAGAATGCCCATGGTGCCGCCGAACTCGTCGATGACGATCGCCATTTGCAGGTGCTTCTGCCGGAATTCCGCCAGAATGGAGGAAATGGTGCGGGTCATGTGGACGTACACCGGCTCGTACAAAAGATCTTCGATCTCAAAGGGCTCGCCGTCCATCACGGCGGCGATGAAGCGTTTGGAATTCAGCACGCCCACCACGTTGTCCAGGCTCTCCCGGTACACGGGGAAGCGGGCGTAGCTGAGCAGCTCCTTGTTTTGCCGCAGCTCCTTTGCGCCCCCTTCGTCCAGATCGAAGCCCGCCACGTCCACCCGGGGGATCATGACCTCCCGCGCCTGCGTTTCGGAAAAGTCGATGGCGGAGCGGATCAGGTCGCCCTCCTTGGGGGTGAACAGACCCTCCTCCTGGATCTCGTCCACCAGGGTCTGCAGCTCGTCCGTGGTGGTGGCGACTTCCTCGTCCTTCTTCCAGAGCCCGGCGCATTTTTCGATGATGAAGGTCACGCTCTTCACCACCGGCTTGAAGAGGATCGAGAAGAAGCGGATGGCGCCCGCCGACGCTCTCGCCACCCGGTCGGCGAATTCCGCGCAGAGGATCTTGGGGAAGATCTCCCCGAAAATGAGGATCGCCAAGGTCAGCCCCGCGGTCACCAGCGCCTCTTTCTCCGCGGTGTACGCGCCGGGGAACCAGTGCAGGGTCGCCAGGGCGGTGGCGACGGAGGTGAAGGCGATGTTTACCAGGTTGTTGCTGAACAGGATGGTGGAAATGGTCTCCGTAAAGTTGTCCATCACGGCAAGGGCGCGCTTGGCTTTTTTGTCGCCCTCTTCCGCTTTTTTGTTCATCCGGCTGCGGTTGGCTTCAGCGATGGCGATCTCCGACCCGGAGAAAAAGGCGGACATCGCCAGAAACAGGATCAAAGACGCGTACAGCAAAAGGATCAGGATGGTGTCAAGCATCGCCCGTCACCTCCTCCCCGGCAGCGGCGTCCGACGGCTCCTCCGGCGTCCCGGCGGGCGCGTCCGCCTCTTCGGCGGCAGGCGTCTCTTCATCGTCTTCGTCGTAGATCTCGCCCACCAGCTCCTCCAGAAGATCTTCCATGGTCACCAGCCCCTGCATGGCTTGCCGCTGATTGACCACCAGCGCCATGTGGGTGTGCCGCCGACCCATGGATTCAAAGAGGGCTGTCAGGGTCATTTCCGGCTTCACGGTGTAGGCGGGACGGAGATAATCACGCCAGTCCGCCTTCTCTTCCTCCGTTTCATTGATCACGGCGGTGAGAAAATCCTTCACCTGCAAAATGCCTAAAATATGCCCCGGGTCACGGTCGTACACCGGCACCCGGGAAAACTGTTCCCGGCGCAGGACGGCGATGATCTCATCCCGATCCTGGTTTTTGTCGATGGCAACGACTCTGTCCTCGGGGGTAAAAATATCCGCCACCGTGCGGTCGGAGAATTCCACCGCCGACTGGATGATGGCGCTTTCCTCCGGCTCCAGGACCCCTTCGTCCTCGACTTTTTCCACCATTTCGGAAAACTCGTCCTCGGTGTAGGCGTGCTGTTCCTCGCCCCGGGCGAAGAGCTTTTTGATCCCGTCTCCCGTCTTAATGAAGAGGAAGGAAAGGGGCGTCAGCGCCACCATCAGCGGATAGAACAGCGGAGAAAACGCCAGGGCGTACGCGTCGGCGTTGTCCCGGCAAAAGGTCTTGGGCAGCGTTTCACTGAAAAAGAAGACCAGGATGGTCACGATCACCGTTTCCAGCAGAGTGGCAAGCCCGGGGTTCGACGCCATCCACGACAAAGCCAGCACGGTCGCCACCGTAGAGGTGAGCACGTGCAGGATATTGATGAGGATGAGGTTTGTGGTAATGGCCTTGTCCAGCTCATCGATGATACGAACCACCCGGCGGGCGCGCTTGTCGCCTTCGTCCGCCATGGTCTTCATACGGATCTTATTACAATAGGAAAAAGCGGTCTCCGCGCCGGAGAAAAAGCCTCCGACGATGATGAGAACGATCAGAAGGATACATCGGGGTATACTGTCCATTTGGAAAAAACCACCTCCGGAAAAAAATGTGTTTCAAACGTGTAAGGTCAGGTCGCGGCGGGCGCGGGCGTCTCCGGGTTGGGAGATGCCGGGATCGTGGCGGGATCCACCCGGGGGGTGGACGTCATGGTGCGGGTGGTGAGAGCGGGCGTCTGCCCGGTCATAAAGGTCAGCACGTTGGCTTTCACCGCCGGGGAATAGGTATACTCAAAGCAGTTCATCCGCAGCGAGAAGAAATCCGCCGGGAGATACAGCACGTCGTCCTTTAAAAACGCGGGCGCCGACAGGGAGACCCGCACCCCGTTCGCCACGCAGTCGGGCGTGCCCAGATGAAAACTGATCTCGTCCCCGCCGGAAAAGATCAGCGACCGGCTGGCGTGATCCCCGCTCTGGGAGACGGACACGAACTCCTCCAGGGCGGAAAGGGGCAGGTAGGTGCTGCCGCCGAAAACGGTCTCCTCGGCGGTATAGATCTTCACCGGATCCTTTTCCCCGGCGCGGAAGATCTGAACGCCCACGGCGTCCTTGTCGGGCGTGGTGCGGTTGACGATCGCCGACAAAGCGATGAAATACACCGCCGTGAACAAAACGGCGAAGAGGGACGCCAGAAGGTACAGCCGTCTTCTGCGGAACCGCCGGACTTCCCGGGCGCGGGCGCGTTCCTCCCGTGCCCGTTCCTCCGCCGCCCGTCTGGCGGCTGCCCTGCGCTGCTTTTCCTCCAGAGAGAGGGGCGCGCGCCCTTGTCCCGGGCGGGGCGGATTTTGCCGGGGAGCGCCGCGGCGGGCGGGGGCTTGCCCCCGGACGGGACGGGACGGCAAGGGAGCGCGGGGCGCGCTTCTTGCGTTTCTGCCGCTTTCCTGAGCCATACTCTCCCCTCCCCGCGCGCTCGCGCCTCAAATTCAATACAGACTATAGTATAACAGAAGGTGCGGAAAAAGTCCAGTTCTTTTCGTCATTTTCTCCCGCTTCTTTTTGATCCGCTTCTCATCCCTTCTTTTCCCGCCGCCTGCGGGGAAAAAGGGCGGGTGTATATCATTTTGCGGTTAGCCTCCGCTAACTGCAAAATTTACGGAAAGACGTCGCATTTTGTTTTTTCAAATAAAGTTTTCCCCTGACTTTTCCTGTCTTTAAGAGGTTTCTATCCCTTGACAGTGGGTGGGGACGGTTGTATAATTTATAAGGTTAGGGATACGCTCTCATCGGGCGTTCCGTGAACTCATCTGAAAAAGGAGGGCTAACATGGCTCAACTCAGCGAAGCGGCTGTTGCGCAGATCAAAGAAATTTGCAAGCGCTACACCGACGAAACAACACCTCTTATGATGATCCTGAGCGATATTCAGAAGGAATACGGCTACATTCCCCTGGAGGTTCAGGAGCTCGTTTCCGCCGAAACCGGCGTGAGCGTAGCGGAGATCTACGGCGTAGTGACCTTCTACTCCTTCTTCTCCCTCAAGCCCAAGGGCAAGTACATCATCGGCTGCTGCCTGGGCACCGCCTGCTACGTGAAAGGCGCGCAACAGGTCATTGATAAGTTTTCCGAGATCCTGGGCATCAAGCCCGGCGAGACCACGGAAGACGGACTGTTCACCATTGACGCCCTGCGCTGCATCGGCGCCTGCGGCATTGCTCCCGCCGTTTCCATCAACGGTACCGTGTACCCCAAGGTGGAAGTGAAGGCGGTCCCCGGCATCATTAAGGAGCTGCAGGAGAAAGGAGCGAACGCATGATCAAATCATTTGAAGAGCTGGCGGCGAAGCAAGCCGCCTGTACCGAGTGCCTCAGCGCCAAGTTCAAGGGGGAGGGCGGCAAGCGCGCCATCATCCTTTGCGGCGGCACCGGCTGTCTGTCCTCTCACTCCGCGGAGATCCGGCAAAAGTTTGAGGCACTGGTGAAGGAAAACGGCATGGAGGACAAGATCACCGTCAACCAGTCCGGCTGCTTCGGTTTCTGCTCCCAGGGTCCCTTCGTGAAGATCTATCCCGAAGACACCCTTTACCGCATGGTGAAGATGGAAGACGTGGAAGAGATCTGGGAGAAGGACATCATGGGCGGTCAGATCGTGGAAAGACTGCTCTACGTGGATCCCACCACCCGGGAAAAGGTAGCCAAGCAGGAAGACATCACCTTCTATAAGAAGCAGATCCGCGTGGCGCTCCACGGCTGCGGCGTCATCGATCCCGAAAACATCGACGAGGCGCTGGGTATGGACGCGTTCCAGGGTCTGGCGAAGGCTTTGAAAATGAGCCGCGAGGACGTGGTGAAGACCGTTCTCGATTCCGGCATCCGCGGTCGCGGCGGCGCCGGCTTCCCCACCGGGCGGAAGTGGATGTTCGCCATGAACGGCGACGGCGACAAATACGTGGTCTGCAACGGTGACGAGGGCGACCCCGGCGCGTTTATGGACCGCTCCATCCTGGAAGGCAACCCCCTGGCGGTCATCGAAGGGATGGCGATCGCCGGTTACGCCATCGGCGCGCAGAACGGTTACTTCTACGTTCGCGCCGAGTATCCCATCGCCGTGCACCGTCTCCGCATCGCCATCAAGCAGGCGGAGGAGATCGGTCTTCTGGGCGACAACATTCTGGGCACCGACTTCTCCTTCCGGGCGCACATCCGCCTGGGCGCGGGCGCTTTCGTCTGCGGTGAGGAGACCGCGCTTCTGAACTCCATCGAGGGCAAGCGCGGTATGCCCCGTCCCCGTCCGCCTTTCCCGGCGGTGAAGGGCTTGTGGCAGCGTCCCACCGTTGTGAACAACGTGGAAACGCTGGCGACCATTCCGTTTATCCTCCGCAACGGCGCCGAAGGGCTCAACACCCTGGGCACCGAAAAGAGCAAGGGCACCAAGGTGTTCGCTCTGGGCGGCAAGATCAACAAC